>DASPMK010000350.1:0-12681 GCA_035627075.1 Azospirillaceae bacterium | reverse complement strand
GCGGCACGGGCGCGCGGTGGGCGGGTGGTGGCGGTGGGCACCACCGCCCTGCGTCTGCTGGAGACGGTGGCGGCCGAGGATGGGACGTTGCGCCCGTGGACCGGCGAAACCGAGATCTTCATCACGCCGGGCTATCGCTTCCGGATTGTTGACCTGCTGGTCACCAATTTTCATCTGCCGCGCTCCACCCTGTTCATGCTGGTGTCGGCCTTTGCCGGCTTTGAGCGGATGAAACAGGCATATGACCACGCCATTGCTTCGGGGTATCGTTTCTACTCCTACGGTGACGGCTCTCTTCTCTACAGGGCATCATGACCGGTATCGGCTTCGAGCTTCTGTCCACCGACGGCCACGCACGCCGCGGGCGCCTTTCCACCGCCCACGGCCCCGTGGATACGCCCGCCTTCATGCCGGTCGGCACCGCCGGCACGGTCAAGGCCATGCTGCCGGACTCGGTGGCAGCGACCGGCGCGCAAATCGTGCTGGGCAACACCTATCATCTGATGCTGCGCCCCGGCGCCGAGCGGGTGGCGCAGTTGGGTGGGTTGCACCGCTTCATGAACTGGAAGGGGCCGATCCTGACCGACAGCGGCGGCTTCCAAGTAATGTCGCTCAACGACTTGCGAAAACTCGACGAGAACGGCGTCACCTTCCGCAGCCATATCGACGGTACCAAGTACCACCTGACGCCGGAGCGCTCGATCCAGATCCAGCACTTGCTGGATTCCAACATCACCATGTGCTTCGACGAGTGCACCCCCTACCCCGCCACCCATCCCCAGGCGGCGGAATCGATGCGGCTGTCCATGCGCTGGGCGTTGCGGTCGAAGAAGGCGTTCACCGAGCGGCCGGGGTATGGGCTGTTCGGCATCGTCCAGGGCAGCACCTACGAGGACCTGCGGCGGGAATCGGTGGACAAGCTGACTGACATCGGCTTCGACGGTTACGCCGTCGGCGGACTGGCGGTCGGTGAAGGGCAGGAGATGATGTTCTCCACGCTCGATTTCAGCGTCCCCATGTTGCCCGGCAACCGGCCGCGCTATCTCATGGGGGTGGGCCGTCCGTCCGACATCGTCGGCGCGGTGGCACGCGGTATCGACATGTTCGATTGCGTCATGCCCACCCGGTCGGGACGCACGGGACAGGCGTTTACCCGGCGCGGCACGCTGAACATGCGCAACGCCCGCCACGCCCACGATCCGCGCCCACTCGACGAAAAGTGCGGGTGCCCGGCTTGCCGCGATTATTCGCGTGCCTACATTCACCATCTGTTCCGCGCGCAGGAAATCCTGGGGACCGTGCTTCTGACCTGGCACAATCTGCATTACTATCAGGATTTGATGGCGGGCCTGCGCGGCGCCATCGAGGCGGGAAAGCTCTCGGAGTTCGTTGCCGATTTCGAAGCGGAACAGGTATTGGGCGACATCGAGGCGCTGCCGGCGCCGGAGACGACCGTGAATGGCTGAGAACATCTACGCAAACCTGACCCAACTGGGTGGTAACGTGACGCTACCGGCCTCTCCGGAAGAGGCGGCGCTGGAACGCGTACCCAACCCGCATCCCGACACAACCTACACCGTGCGCTTCACCCAGCCCGAGTTCACCTCGCTGTGCCCCATCACCGGCCAGCCGGATTTCGCACATCTGATGATCGACTACATCCCCGGCCAATGGTTGGTGGAAAGCAAGTCGCTCAAGCTTTATCTCGCGGCCTTCCGCAACCACGGCGCCTTTCACGAGGCCTGCACGGTGGACATCGGCAAGCGGCTGGTGAAGACGCTGGCGCCCGCCTGGCTGCGCATCGGCGGCTATTGGTATCCGCGCGGCGGCATGCCCATCGACGTGTTTTTCCAGACCGGACCCGCGCCTGAAGGCGTGTGGATTCCGCCGCAGGAGGTGGCCCCCTACCGTGGACGTGGTTGAGGTACCCGAGGCGGTTTCCCTCGTATCCCAAATTCGCACTCGCGCGCTGGCCGAGGGATTCGACGCCATCGGCTTCGCCCCCGCCGTGCTGGCTCCGGAAGCTCGCCATCACCTCCAGGAATTCCTGGCCGAGGGACGGCACGGCGACATGGGCTGGATGGCCGAGCGCGTGGAACAGCGCAGCCAGCCCCAGGATCTGTGGGCCGACGCCAGAAGCGTCGTCGTGCTGGGCATGAACTACGCGCCGTACGACGACCCGCTGAAGCTGGTGGGCATGGCCGAGCGGGCCAACGTGTCGGTCTATGCCCGCAACCGCGACTACCACGACCTCGTCAAGAAGCGGCTGAAGGCCGTGGCGCGTTGGATGCACCAGACCTTCGCCTGCGAGGTCAAGGTGTTCGTCGATACCGCGCCGGTGATGGAAAAGCCGCTGGGCCAGCAGGCCGGTGTCGGCTGGCAGGGCAAACACACCAACCTCGTGTCGCGCGATCACGGCTCGTGGCTGTTTCTGGGCGCCATCTACACCTCACTGGACCTGCCTCCCGACCCGCCCGAGGACAACCACTGCGGCCAATGCCGCCGTTGCCTGGACAGTTGCCCCACCGGCGCCTTCACCGGACCCTATCAACTCGATGCGCGGCGTTGCGTCTCGTACCTGACCATCGAGCACAAGGGGCCGATCCCGGCCGAGTTGCGGCCGCTGATGGGCAACCGGGTTTATGGCTGCGACGACTGTCTGGCGGTGTGCCCCTGGAACAAGTTTGCCCATCCGTCCGATGAGGGGGCTTTTCTGCCCCGCGTCGAGCTGACCGCCCCGAAACTGGCCGACTTCGCGCAGTTGGACGACGCCAGCTTCCGCATAGTGTTTTCCGGTTCGCCGATCAAACGGGTGGGACGCGACCGCTTCATTCGCAACGTGCTGATCGCCATGGGCAACAGCGGCGAGGTCGGCCTGAAATACCGCCTGGATCGCCACGCTGAACGTCTGTTGGACGACCCGTCGCCGCTGGTGCGGGGCGCGGCGGTATGGGCGGTGCGCCGCCTGCTGCCGCCCGATCGTGTGGAAGCGCTCAAGGCCACGCGTCTGCCGAATGAGCCGGATTCCTCCGTTTGCGATGAGTGGGCATAAGGCCCGGATCGCTCTATCCTTCCTGCAAAACCAGGAAGGGAGGACCCGATGTTCCGCGCGCTGGTACTGGAGAAGAATGACGGCCGCGTCGAGGCCGCCGTCCGTGACCTTGATGAAAGCCAGCTTCCTGAAGGCGACGTGACTGTCGCCGTCTCCCACTCCACCATCAACTACAAGGACGGGCTGGCCATCACCAACAAGGCGCCGGTGGTCCGCGCCTTTCCCATGGTGCCGGGGATCGATTTCGCCGGCACCGTCGAATCATCCAGTCATCCCGACTTCAAACCCGGCGACGCCGTGGTGCTCAACGGCTGGGGCGTGGGCGAGCGGCATTGGGGCGGGCTGGCGCGGAAGGCCCGCGTCAAGGGCGATTGGCTGATCCATCGCCCCGACGCCTTCACCCCGGCACAGGCCATGGCCATCGGCACCGCGGGCTATACCGCAGCATTGTGCGTGATGGCGCTGGAGGCCCATGAAGTGACACCCGGCAAGGGCGAGGTGCTGGTGACCGGGGCCGCCGGTGGCGTGGGCAGTGTAGCCGTGGCGATGCTGGCGAAGGCCGGCTACACCGTGGTCGCCGGTACCGGCCGAATCGCGGAGGAAGGCTATCTCAAAAGCTTAGGCGCAGCCGAGGTAATCGGCCGCGACACCTTCGCCGGCCCGGCCAAACCGCTGGAGAGGGAGCGCTGGGCCGGTGCGATCGATACCGTGGGCAGCGCCATTCTCGCCCATGTCCTGGCCCAGACCCAGGGAGAGGGCACCGTGGCCGCCTGCGGCAACGCCGCCGGACTCGACCTGCCCTCCTCCGTGGCGCCGTTCATCCTGCGCGGCGTGACCCTGGCCGGCATCAACTCGGTGACCGCGCCCAAATCCCGGCGCATCGCGGCCTGGGCACGGTTGGCCCAACTGCTCGATCTCGACAAACTTGCGGCGATGACCTCGACGATCGGTCTGGACGATGTACCCCGGCAGGCGGAGGCCATCATCGCCGGCCATGTGCGGGGTCGGACGGTGGTGGATGTGGCGCGGTGAGAATTGCCACGGCCCCGCCGCCCCCGGCTTCCAAAAGCGCGGTCAGGACAGGTGGAACTCATGCTGGTGGAGCCCGCCAACACCGACCACGCGGATATCGGCATCCTCCACCCTGCCCGTGTCGGATATCGCCGCATCCTCCAGCGGTCCGATGACACCGCCGGACACCGGCCGGGTGCCGTTGGCGAAGCTCAGCACATCAATCCCGGTCAAGAGATCGGTGCCTTCGTCCCCGTCCTTGGGATTCACATCGGTGATGCGAAGCACGCCACTGACCGGCG
The DNA here is from genome assembly GCA_035627075.1 of Azospirillaceae bacterium. Lineage (GTDB taxonomy): Bacteria > Pseudomonadota > Alphaproteobacteria > Azospirillales > Azospirillaceae > DASPMK01. The sequence continues at coordinate 8,316 of DASPMK010000350.1, read as the reverse complement.
ACAGACCCGCAATAGCGATCCCGGTATCAGCAGGCGCCGACAGGTCCAGGATGGTATAGCCCGAATCATCCCCCTCGAACACCGCCACGTCGTGGCTTCCGGGCCCCCCGGCCAACTGATCGTTGCCGGCGCCGCCGGTCAGCGTGTCATTGCCGACACCTCCGACCAGCAGATCGTCACCGGCGGCACCGATCAGCGTGTTGTCGAGGGTGTTGCCGACAATGACGTTATCCTGAGCGTTTCCGATGCCGATGTGGGCCTTCGGGCCGGTGAGGATCAACTGCTCCACGTTGTCCGGCAGCGTAAAGTCGATGGTGCTGACCACGGTATCGTAACCGCCGGCATCGCCCGACAGCTCACCCACAATCCGGTCGCCGACATGGTTCACGGCGTAGACGTCGTCGCCCGAGCCACCGGACATCGCATCGGCATCCGGTCCGCCGCCGAGGGTATTATCGTCACCGTCGCTCCCCAAAAGCGCATCGATCTCGCTCCCCTCAAGGACGAGGCCGTCAGCCGGCGCGCTATCGGCCTTGATGGCGGCGGCATCCGACGGAGCGTCGCCAACCGCCGGCGCCGCGTCATCGGCGGGTGTTATTACCAGCTCCGCCAAATCATCGTCGACCAGCAGCACCACCGCGTGGTCGATGGCGTCGGGAGGGGCCGTGCGGCTGTCGGTGGCGTCAGGCGCCGGCTCCGCGGGCGGCGGAGCCACCACCGTGTCATCGGCAGCCGGAGCCGGAAAGGCCGGCTCCTCGCCCGGGGTTGTCGCCGCCATGATCGCCACCCCCGCCGACAGATGGAGAGAGCCGCCTTCGGCCACATGGCGCAACAGCTCATCGCCGGTATTGGCCCGGGCAAGGGTTTTGCCCAGCGGATCGACCACGGCCACACTGTCGGCCAACCGGGCGACGTGGAACACGACCTCGCCGCTGGATCGATGGATCAGAGCCGACCAACTGTCGCCGCCCTCGCCCACGCCATGAACGATCTCGACGCCCCAATCCTCGGGCGCGGCCCGCAGGCTGTCGATATCGGGCAGCGGGCCGGCTTCCAACCAGCCATCATCCCCGCTGACGGCGGCGTTCAGCATGGCATCGCCGATGGCACGCAGCGATTCCGCTTCGAACACGGGACGGGAGCCCTCGCCGAGCCACACCCAGCAGCCCTCCGACGGATCACGGCAAATCTGTGCCGAGGCGACGTCGAAACCGTCGCCCTGCTCGATGGCCAGGAACGGCGTCCCGTCTTCCGCCGTCATGATCTCCGCGTCGATGGACACGCCGCGCCGGCTCAGTTCCGCAGTGATGCGGAAAGCGGTCTGGCGCAACTCCTCCGCCCAGTCGGCGGTCTCTTCACGCGCGACGCGGTAGAGATCGAGCGCAATCACCTCGGGCATGATCAGTTGCCGTCCTCTTTGCCCCAGAGAATTTCATAGGCGTGGGGATCGTAATAGCGCTGCAGGTTCCTTACGAACCAAGCGGGATCGGCCCCCAAGGCCTCGGCCCAGGCGCGGTACTGCTCCGGCGGGACACGGCCCTTACCGCCTTCGATCTGGCTGATGAAGGTGTAGTAGTCGTAATCCAGTTTCTTCGCGAGTTGCATCTGCGTCAAGCCTGCTTTTTCGCGCAAGGAACGCAGCCAATCGCCGCACTCCTTGCGCAGCGCCTTCGCGAAATCGCCCCGCCCGTGTAACGCGTTCGCGTACATGCCGCTGTCCCTCGCCTCCTTTGCCGGCTTCATGCTCACCATACCTTGACAGATAATCACTGTCATCCCTTTCCGCCACCGCGAACCGCGGTTTGGCGTCCGCCGGGCACGCCGCATGTACAGTGATTTTCTGACGTGAAAAAACTTCTTGTACAGCGATTTTCTAACTGGTAAAAAGCGCTTGTCCAGTGATCCACTAACTGGTACATATCTATCAACCACGGGGTGGTGGCTGGCCGGCAAGCCCGGAACCCACTCCAGAGTAGAGGATGACGCCATCATGTCCTTGATCGACAAACTCCGGGCGCGTGAAGCCGCAGCCAGCGTTGCCACCGCCCCCCGCAAAACCGCCAAGCCCTCCATGCCGGCCCGGCCCCATCACGAGCCCGACCATGTCCAGGTCTTCACCAGGGCCTTGGGTGAGGACGGCGCGGCAATCGATCTCGGCGCCGATGACGTCGTCTTCCACACCATGGCAGTGGGCGAGGACGGCGCGTCCGCTCCACTCGACACCGAACTTCCGCTCCCCGAGAGCCCGGTCTGCGCCAAGCCTGCCTGGGCTCCCGATGACGTGGTTTTCACCATGGCGCTGGGCGAGGACGGCTCGGTTGGAGTAGACCAGGGCGAAGGCTTTGTTTTTTCCCGCGAGCCCGGCACGAGCGATCCGGCCGTCTGCGAGATGGTCTTCACCATGGCGCTCGGTGAGGATGGGCCGATCGTGGAGCAGCCGGGCACCGGCGTCGACTACGGCGAAGGCTTCGTCTTCTCCCGCGAGCCCGGCACGGATGGACCCACCGACTGCCAGATGGTCTTCACTGCCGCCATCGGCGAAGATGGGGCGGTGGTCGGCGTTGATCCGGAAGACGGCCTGGTGATGACCATGGCGGTCGGCGAGGACGGCGCGTCCACCGAAGACCCGTCGCAGTGGCCCGACTACTACACCATGTGGGGCGGCGAGGACGGCGTGGTGCAGACCGAGCCCCTCACCCTGCCGCTGCCGGGCGCCATCACCGTCCTGGCCGACGGCAAGCACCCGATCATCCGCATGTGCGGCACCATTCCCACCAATCCGGCCGACAGCCTCCAGGTGGGTCCCGACGGCGTGATCCTGGACACTCCGACCGGAACCTACTAAGCACGGTCACGCGGGCGCCGCTCCATCTCCGCGACGGCGCCCGCGGTTTTCACCTGCCCGTCCTCTCTTTCGGCCTTGGCGACCCTCTCCATGCTTCTCCTGTGCGGGGGTCACGGTGACCCCAACATGACGGCGCTGGCCCAACGCATGGCCGAACGGCGCGTGCCGGGCATGGCCGTGCTGATCCATCCCCGTAAATCGGTCCCCATTACCTGGGATCTGACGGCTGACCGGCTGACCGTCAACGGCGCCCCCGTGCGACCATCGGGCATGTTCCTGCGCTACGACGTCTTCGCCCCCCAGAACGACCGCCAGCCCGGCACCTTCCGCCGCACCCAGAGCTGGTATTACACCTTCATGTCCTGGGCTCTGGCGCACGAGGAGGCGGCGTTCCTGAACCGCGCCTACGCCACCCGGCAGCCGGCCAAGCCTTATGTGGTAGCGCTGGCCAAGCGCCTGGGCCTGCTGGTGCCCGACACCCTGCTGACCAACGACCCGGCGGAGCCGGCCGACGCCGATCCCGCCGAGTGGATTTCCAAGCCGGTGACCGGCGGTGACGTCACCCGGCCGCTTGCCGAAGCCCGCGAACACGCCGACGAGGGCGACCGCGCCGCTCCGGCGCCGTCCATCGTGCAGCGCCGGATCAACGGGCCGGACCTGCGCATCTATCGCATCGCCGGACGCTCCTTCGCGTTTGAACTGGCCTCCGACGCGCTCGACTATCGCACCACGCAGAAACCGGATGTGCGCGAGGTGACGGCGCCGGAGCATCTGATCCGGCCGCTGGACGCAGTGATGGAACGGCTGGGCCTCGACTATGGCGCCGCCGACTTCAAGACCGATCCCAAGACCGGCGAGCATTACTTCCTGGAAGTCAACTCGGCGCCGATGTTCGCGGCGTTCGACCGGATCGCCGAAGGCCGCCTGTGCGACGCCTTGATCGACGCGTTGCAGCCCCCCTCCTGAGCCCCCTGACGCTGCCCGCACGGTGGTGGAGAGTTGAAGGCCTGTCCCCCTTCAGGAACTCGCCGGTATGAATTGATAGGGGGAAAAGAACGCGCGGGAGGAGGACCCCGCGCGTTCCCTGTTTCCATCAGGATCGTGCGTGGCCGTTACTGGTTCCCGGAGCCGCTGGAACTTGAGCCGCCGGAACCGGACGACTGACCACCGCTGTTGCCGGTCCCCGCGCCGCCGCCGGACGTTCCGGCATCACCCGATTCATCCGTCCCACCGGACGGCGACAGGTCCGGCCGCTCCTCGCTTGGGCCGACAGGAGAGACGTTCCCCGACATCGAACCGGACGTTCCGGTGGGCGGAGAGCCCATCGTCGATCCGGTCGAGCCCGAAGTGGCACCGCCGGTCATGGGTGAATCGCTGGAAGTGCCCGGCCCGCTGAGGCAACCCGGGTCGGTGCTGCCCGGTGGGCAACTCAGGCTGGTCGACCCACCGACCGGACCTGCCGATGAGCCTTGGCCGCCGCTCGGCGCGGTTTGCGCCTGCTGGCCCGTGGTACCGCCGCTCGTCGAACTCGTCGTCCCCGTCGCCAGGGCGGCGCCGGTCATCAGCGCAATGGCCGAGGCGGTGCCGATCAGGATACGTCGCATTCCCGTCTCCACATGCCGTTTCCGGAAGGGCGGGCGCGGGAACTTGCCCGGTCCGCCATGCATCCCCAACAGAAACCGGCGGCGGATGTCCCCTTCGAAAAGCGAAGGCCCGGACGGGTAAACCGTCCGGGCCCTGTGACAAACAGGGGAAGGGATGCCCGGGGATCAGTCGAGGCGGCGCATGGTGGCTTCGAGCCGGGCATCGCTGTCGTGATCACTCCACACCGCCGCCAGACGTCCGTCGGCCCGGATGGAATAGCGCAACGCGTTGCGCCCGGACTCGTCGAAGACGAGGTCCTTGCCCTCGATGCGCCCCAGACGGCGGACCCGCTCGCTCTTCTGGTCGCGGCTCACTCCAGGCCCCAGGACGTACTCGGCCACGACCTTGCCGTTTTGCACGCTTTCGACCGATAGCACCGTCTCGCGCCCGTTGACGTAGAAGCCGTACCATTTACCGAAGTACGGCCGGGCCTCGGTCGGCAGGTCGCTGACGGCCGAGGCGCCGGGCAGTGCCTGCACCGCCAGTTGCGCGCTCGGCGCCTCGCCCCAGGCCTCGTCGCAGGCCGGATCGGTGCCGGTCAGCGCCCGCTCGGCGAAGCGGGCGATGCAGCCGCCGAAGCGACGGACGAACAGCCCCGTGCCGGCGGCACCGTGACCGACCAGATAGGGCGGCTGGTCGATCACCAGATTGTCGAGACCGCGCCCGCCCAGGATAGCCTTCGCCTTCTCCCCGCGCCCGCCCGGATCGAAATCGTCGCCGTGGAAGAAGAACAGCATCACCCGCGCCCGCCGAACGTTCTGCAACAGCGGATAAAAGCGGTCGGCGTTGTTCTTCCAAGTGCCGAATGCCTCGGTGAAGCTGCCGTAGGCGGCCGGAGCCGTTCCCACCACGCCATCCACGTCGTCGGAACTGCCGGCGGTGATCAGCGAGATGAAAGCGCCGAACGACTGACCGGCCAACACGACCTTGCGGTAGCCCTTGCCCTTCAACTCGCCCGTCAGCCGCGCCAGCACCCGCGAGGAATTTTGCAGCGTGTCGGCGCTGCGCAGCCGGTTGTAGCGCAAGACGTCCCAACCGGCCTCGTGCAGCGCCCGCAGATACGGCGGCGACGGCGCGTCGGAGTCCTCCGACGTCACGGAGCGGCCATGGCTCCAGATGAAGATACCCTTGGCCTGACGCGGTCCCATGGCCGTCTCGCCCGGAAACGCCGGTGCCAGCCAGATGCCGGGATCGGCTTGAATCACTCCCGGCGCTGCCGGCGCGCCCGGCGTCGCGAACGCCGTGCCCGCCGCCCCCAGCGTCAGACCCGCTACCACCACCGCCTTGACCAAGGAACGCACACCGCGAACCATTCTTCCCCACCCAAATATGGTTAACGCGTGGGCAGAATGGGGCGTTAAGGTTAATGAATGGTATACTAGGCTGTTACCCTATTCGGGCTTGCGGGCGCGAGGCGGTCGCGATCACACCTCGACCTGGGTGCCCAGCTCGATCACCCGGCCGGGCGGAATGCAGAAGAACTCGGTGGCCGACAGAGCGGTCTTCGACAGGGCGATGAAGACCTGCTCCTGCCAGGGCGGCAGGTCCCGCTTGGTGGACGGCACCAGCGTCTCGCGCCCCAGGAAGAACGACGTGTCCATCATGTCGAAATCAAGCTGGAAGCGCTGACAGTGCTTCAGGGCGCCCGGCACGTTCGGCCGCTCCATGAAACCGAAGCGGACCACCACCCGCCAGAACCTCTCGTCCAGCGGCACCACGATCACCCGCCGCTCGTCCCGCACCCACGGCACATCCTCGATCTGCACGGTCATGATGACCACCCGCTCGTGCAGGATCTTGTTGTGCTTGAGATTATGCAGCAGCGCGTGCGGCACGGTGTCGGCATTGCCGGTCATATAAACGGCGGTGCCGGGAACGCGCATCTGCTTGCGCCCGGTCAAGGTCTTGATGAACAACTCCATCGGCATGGCGTCGCGGTAAAGCCGGTTGAACAGCACCACACGGCCGCGCCGCCATGTCACCATCAAGGTCAGGAGCAGAGCCGCTACCAGAAGGGGGAACCAGCCGCCCTGGGGTATCTTGAGACTGGTGGCCGCCAGGAAGGCGACATCGACCGCGATGAAACCGCCGAAGGCCAGCAAGGCCAGCGGCCGGCTCCACCGCCACAGCTTGCGGGCGACCACGAAGGCGAGGAAGCCGTCGATCACCATAGCGCCGGTCACGGCGATGCCGTAAGCCGAGGCGAGCGCGCTGGACGACCCGAAGCCGACCACCAAAGCCAGTACTCCCGTCAGCAAAATCCAGTTGATGGCCGGAATGTAGATTTGCCCCATCTCCTGATGCGAGGTGTGACGAATCTCGCGCCGGGGCAGATAGCCCAATTGGATGGCCTGCCGGGTCAGCGAGAAGGCACCCGAGATCACCGCTTGCGAAGCGATCACCGTCGCCGCCGTCGCCAGCAACACCATGGGAATCAGCCCCCACGAGGGGGCCAGCAAGAAGAACGGGTTGACTACCGCTCCGGGATCGCGGATCAACAGCGCGCCCTGGCCGAAGTAGTTGAGCAAGAGCGCCGGCAATACCAGGAACAGCCACGCGTAGCGGATGGGCTTGCGCCCGAAGTGGCCCATGTCGGCGTAGAGCGCCTCCGCCCCCGTCACCGCCAGCACCACCGCCCCCAGCACCGCGAACGCCAGCCCGCCGTGCCGGCTGAAGATCGCCATGGCGTGAATCGGGTTGACCGCTTGCAGCACCGACGGCTCCTCGATGATCTTCATCACGCCGAGCACGGCCAAGGTGGTGAACCACAGCGCCATCACCGGCCCGAAGAACCTCCCTACCTGCCCGGTGCCTTTCTTCTGGAACACGAACAGCGCGATCAGAATCACCACGGCGATGGGAACCACGTAGGGCTCGACCACCGGGGTTGCCACATGCAGCCCCTCTACCGCGCTCAAAACCGAAATGGCGGGGGTGATGAGGCTGTCGCCGAAAAACAGCGCGGTGCCGAGAATCGCCGCTAGAAACATCACCCGGCTGCGCCATCCGGCCGTGCCGCCACGCAAGGCCAGGGCCGCCAGCGCCAGGACGCCGCCTTCACCACGGTTGTCGGCGCGCATGATGACGGCCACGTACTTGGCCGTCACCACGATCATCAGGGACCACAAGATCAACGACAGGACCCCCAGGATCGCTTCGGACTCCAGGGGCACGCCGCCATGGCCGAAGGCCTCGCGCAGGGTGTAAAGCGGACTGGTGCCGATATCGCCGAAAACGATGCCCATGGCGCCCAGGACCAACTGCGGCAGGCGGCTCCCCTCGGCATCATGAAGGCGGTGGTCGGTGGATGTGGATGCGGTGCTGCCCGTCATTACTCCTCGCGGCGGGTCGAATCCTGCCGCCCGAACGGCCTGACCCGGTTCATCACCTCGGCCAGGGCCCGCACGCGACGGTCGTTTAAAATATCCTCGATCGACAAGGATAGCTTTCGCCGCCAGTTAGGATACGCATCGGTTGTGGCCGGGAGGTTAACTTGATCCGCCTCATCGGTCAGATCGTCCAGTTGTACCATCGCGATACTGGCGCGGCTGGCCGCCAGAAAGGCATGACCGGCCAGCGACAGTTCGTCTCCATAAGGAGAGTCGGCCGCCAGTCCCTTGGGCGCCAGCCCCGCCCTCTCCAGAACGTCCGCCAGGGCCGCCCGTTCCCGCGAACGCCGCGCCAATTGCCGGGCCGCTTCCCCTTCCATGGGATAAAGCCCATGCTTCTGCTTCAAGCCGATATCCCGCCCCTCCCACCAACCGCGCAACGTGGCCATGTCGTGGTTGCCGGCGGTCGCCAGAGCCAAGGGAGGATAGGCTTCGGGC
>DASPMK010000349.1:0-36730 GCA_035627075.1 Azospirillaceae bacterium | reverse complement strand
CCGCTGTACCTGATCGAGACGCCGATCGTCATGACCGAGCTGGAGACGGCCGAGCTGATCAAGTACGCCGCCAACGCCTTCCTGGCGGTGAAGATCACCTTCATCAACGAGGTCGCCGACCTGTGCGAGAAGGTCGGGGCCGACGTCCACGACGTCGCCAAGGGCATCGGGCTGGACGGGCGCATCGGCAAGAAATTCCTGCATCCCGGCCCCGGCTACGGCGGGTCGTGCTTCCCCAAGGACACGCTGGCGCTGGTCCACACGGCGCGCGACTACGGCAGCCCGCTGCGCATCATCGAGACGGTGGTGGACATCAACGACCAACGCAAGAGGCAGATGGCCGAGCGCGTCATCGCGGCGTGCGGCGGCTCGGTGGCCGGCAAGACGGTGGCGGTCCTGGGGGTGACGTTCAAGCCCAACACCGACGACATGCGCGACAGCCCGTCGCTGGACATCATCCCGGCGCTGCAGCAGGCTGGGGCGACGGTGCGGGCCTACGATCCCGCCGGGATGCCCGAGGCGGCGAAGATGCTGCCCGACGTGATCTGGTGCCAGGATGCCTATGAGACGATGCCGGGGGCCGATTGCGTGACCATCATCACGGAATGGAACGAGTTCCGCGCGCTCCAGCTTGACCGGGTGCGCGAGTTGTTGACGCGGCCTGTTATGGTGGATCTCAGGAACATCTATAACCCGACGGACATGGTTGCGGCCGGTTTCAGCTACACGTCCATCGGACGTCCGTACAAGGCCGCACCAAGCGCCTGATAAAACGAGGAAACAAGGCCGACCATGACGCAAACCCACACCTTCCATCCCACGGTCCTGCGCGAGTACGACATCCGTGGCATCGTGGGCAAGACGCTCACCACCGACGACGCCCGCGCGGTGGGCCGGGCGTTCGGCACCGTCGTCGTCCGCGGGGGCGGCAAGCGGGTTTGCGTCGGCTACGACGGCCGCCTCAGCTCTCCGGAACTGGAGGCGGCTCTCGTCGAGGGCCTTGTTTCCACCGGCTTGCACGTGGAGCGGATCGGCCTCGGCCCCACGCCGATGCTGTACTTCGCCACCCGCGACCGCCACGCCGACGCCGGCATCCAGATCACCGGCTCGCACAACCCGCCGGAATACAACGGCATCAAGATGATGCTGGGCAAAGGGCCGGTGTACGGCAAGATGATCACCGACCTGGGCGTGATGGCCGCCGCCGGCGACTTCGTCAGCGGCCAGGGCTCGTCGGAAAAGATCGACGTGCGCGAGGCGTACGTGCAGCGCCTGCTCAAGGACTACGAAGGGCCGACGCCCTTGAACGTGGTCTGGGACTCCGGCAACGGCGCTTCCGGTGAAATCCTGCGGATGCTCACCGGCCGCCTGCCGGGCACCCATACCCTGCTGTTCGACGACATCGACGGCACCTTCCCCAACCACCACCCCGACCCGACGGTCGAGGAGAACCTGGAAGACCTGAAGCGGGTGGTGGCGGAGACGAAGGCCGACGTCGGCATCGGCTTCGACGGCGACGGCGACCGCATCGGCGCCATCGACGAGAAGGGCCGGGTAATCTGGGGCGACCAGCTCGTTGCCATCTACGCCGCCGAAGTGCTGAAGGAGCACCCGGGTGCAACCATCATCGCCGACGTCAAGGCCAGCCAGGTGCTGTTCGACGAGATATCCCGTCACGGCGGCACGCCCTTGATGTGGAAGACCGGCCACTCGCTGTTGAAGGCCAAGATGGCCGAAACCGGCTCGCCGCTGGCCGGCGAGATGTCGGGCCATATCTTCTTCGCCGACAAATGGTACGGTTTCGACGACGCGCTGTACTGCGGCATCCGCCTGCTCGACCTCGTGTCGAAGTCGGGCCAGAAGCTGTCGGACATCCGCGACCGGCTGCCGAACGTGGTCAACACCCCGGAAACCCGTTTCCAGGTGGATGAAAGCCGCAAGTTCGCCGTGGTCGAGGAGGTCAAGGCGCGCCTGAAGGCCGAGGGCGCCGACGTCAACGACATCGACGGCGTGCGCGTCACCACCCCGGACGGCTGGTGGCTGGTCCGCGCCTCCAACACCCAGGACGTACTGGTAGCCCGCGCCGAGGCGTTCAGCCAGGAAGGGCTGGAGCGGCTGAAGAAGCTGCTGGTCGATCAGTTGAAGCAAAGCGGGATCGAGACGCCCGCGTCGTTCTGAGGAACCGGAACAGGGGCTCTCAGCGAACGCCAAGCGGCCGGATGGCCGCGCCCGGCGTTTGAGGGTTCAGAAAAGTTCCGACCGCCGGTCGGAACTTTCTGAAACTGGTATGAGAGCCCCTGGCCCCCGGTCCCTTACGGGAGGACTCCATGACCGAAACCCTCACCACCCTGCAACAGACCCTTCCCGTCGCCCTGGGGTTCTACGACACGCGGGGCAAGGCCACCGGCCTCGTCGTCGTCGATGAGGTGAACGGCTTCTGCACCGTCGGCTGCGGCCCGCTGGCCCCGCCGGTGCCCAACGCCCAGGTCAGCCGCATGGTGGCTGAAACCGACCGGCTGGCCCGCGCCTTCGTCGAAGCCCAGCGTCCGGTTGCCGCCTTTCTCGACAGCCACACGCCGGGCAAGGCCGAACCGCCCTATCCGCCCCACTGCGAAATCGGCACCGGCCAGGAAAACCTCGTGCCGGAACTGGCATGGCTGGACGGCCACCCGCAGGCGACGCTGATCCGCAAGGACTGCATCAACGGCTTCGTCGGTGCGATCCATGACGGGGGCAACCGCATCACCGACTGGATCAACCGGCACAAGCTGGAAACCGTGGTGGTCGTCGGCATCTGCACCGACATCTGCGTCATGGACTTCGTGCTGACGCTTTTATCGGCCCGCAACCACGACATGCTGCCGACGCTCAGGGACATCGTGGTCTACGAGCCGGGCTGCGCCACTTACGACCTGCCGCTGGGCGTGGCGCGCTCCATCGGCCTGCCCGATACCGCCACCCACCCGCAGGATGAGGCCCACCACATGGGCCTCTACGTCATGGCCTCGCGCGGGGCGGTGCTGGCGAACGAACTGGCCTGACGCGGCATCCGGGAGGTTTTGCCCCTCGGACTATTGGCCCGTGATACCAAAGGCGGTTGATGAAAGCCATCAACCGCCTTTGGTTCAAACCCGACGGCACAGTGCGGCGCAATGTGCGAAAGGGGGATACGGGCGGCAAATCATGGAAGTGTTCAAACGCCGCCCGTATGAGCGGGAGGCCCTGGCCCCAGATTCAAGAAGAAGGGGACCTCCGCAAGGAAGGTCCCCTTCTTCTTGAATCTGACGGGAAGCAAAAGCTTCCGGGGGAGACAAGGGGGCGCCAAAGCCCCCTCGCACCGTCATCCCCGGTCGCCGGGCGACACGGTATGGCACTTCTGGCCGGACTTGGACAGCCGAGCGCAGGCGGTTTTGGCGGTCTTTTCATCCAGCCCGGTGAGGCGGGCACGGTAGACGATGCCCTTTTTGGTACCGATCGTCACATAGGCCGGCTGGGCGCCGCTGACCAGATTGGACAGCGTCTTGCTGGCGTCGGCCACGGCGCGCTCGCTGGCCTTGCGGTTGGTGTAGGCGCCGACCTGGATGCCCCAGCTGCCGGCGGCGGCCTTGGCGGGCACCGGCTTGGGCGGTTCGGCGGCCTTCACGCTGGTCTTCTGCACGGCGGCACTCTTGACCGGCGCCGCCGGCTGGGCGGCGGCCATGGTGCGAACGACCTTGGCGGTCTCCTCCGCGTCGTCGTCCTCGTGGGCGGCGGCGGGCTCGGGGGCCGCCTTGCTGCGCGAGGCCACGGCGATGCCGGAGCGGCTGTCGAAGGCGTCGTTGAGCAGGCTGGCCAGATGGTTGTCGCGCCAGTGGGTCGACGGGCCGCCGAACACCACGGCGACCAACCGGCGCCCGTTGCGTACCGCCGAGGCCGCGAGATTGAAGCCCGAGGCGTTGGTGAAGCCGGTCTTAAGGCCGTCCATGCCGTCGTACCGCCCCATCAGGCGGTTGTGGTTACGGTGGGCGACGCCCTTGTAGGTAAAGCTCGGCCGGCTAAAATAGTGATAGTATCTGGCATGGTTCCTGATCAGCGCGCGGCTCAGCGTCGCCATGTCGCGCGGGGTCGAGAACTGCTGGTCGTTGGGCAGGCCCGAGGCATTGCGGAACGTGGTCCGCGACATGCCGAGCGCATGGGCTTTGTCGGTCATGATATCGCCGAAACCGCGTTCGGTGCCGCCCAGCGTCTCGGCCAGCACCACGGCGCAGTCGTTAGCCGACTTGGTGACCAGCGCCAGAATGCATTGCTCGACCATGATGGTTTCGCCGGCGCGCAGGCCCAGCTTGGTCGGCGACTGCGCCTGGGCGTGGGACGAGACGGGCACCTGCTGGTCCAGGCGCAGCTTGCCCTGGTTCAGGGCGTCGAACGTCAGGTACAACGTCATCATCTTGGTCAGCGACGCCGGGTACTTGCGCTCGTCGGCGCCGTCCTCGTACAGGACCTGCCCGGTGTCGGCATCGACAACGATCGAGCCGTAGCGCGACGTCTGCACGGGGTTGACGGCCGCCTTGGCGGCCTTGCGGGCATTCGCCGCGTCGGCCGGTCCGGCGGACAGAGCCGTTGCGAGAACAAGGCCGATGGCCATCACCGCCAGCGTGCGACCGGTGCTCCCCCCAAGGCGCAATACGGTCGAAACCCTGACAACAGAACAAATAGAGATCACGGTGTAGTAGCCCCCCAGCAACCGCACGCCCTAGAAAGTCTAAGGAAGACTAAGTTTCAATTGAATCAATGTCTAGCACCAATTCGTTAATTTATCGCTTCGCTCTGTCCTACCACCAGAGTGGGATAAAAAGGGGATGCGCCCCCAGCGGTGTAGACCAGACGCGCAGGCGATTCAGATCCTCAGGTCTCTGACGGTCGGCGGGAAGGGTGTTATATCTCCCGCCATGGAACTCCTCCGTCGCCCGTGGGTCGCCCTGGCGATCCTGCTCCTTGCCGCCGGATGTGCCGCCGACGGAACCGTCGGTGAACCGTCGCCGCCGCGACTGAGTTGGCTTGCCTACCTCAGCGGGGCGGATATCCGGGAGGGGTGCGTCGGCGACCGGCCGGACCACCTGCGCCTTGTCCGCCAGGATGCGGCGTCGCGCCGGTTGCAGGCATTCGAGATCGTAGCCGACGGCTTTCAGGGGGCTTTTGTCGAAGTGCATGATTTTCCCGGCACCGACCCCCGGCGTATCGATCTGTCGGCGCCCGCCGGCCCCTGGGCCGAGCGGTCGAAGCTGGCGCGGCTGACCGTGCCGCAGTATCGCCAGTTCCTGGAGCGGCTGGCGGCGTCGGGCGTGCTGACCGAGCCGCCGGCGCAGACGGTGGCGCCGGACGAGCAGGTGTGGCTGGTGAGCGGGTGTCTGGCCGGCACCTGGTTCCTGGCGCCCTACGTCGCTCCCCACCGCCGGTTGGTGGAGGTGATGCGGCCGTAAGTATCCTCTTGTTCGAGAGCCGGCGGACAGGGACTAACTCTCGGCCAGCGCCTTGCCCGCGGCCGGCACCAGATTATCGGTCCAAGGGCCGTCGGGCATGCGGCGGACCAGTTCGGTGATGTGCTGGTTCCACCACTGGCGCTGCTCCAACAGGTCGTCGTAGTCGAAGGTCTTCTCGCGCCAGGCGCGCCCCTCCGGGGTATAGCTCAGCAGGTCGATGGGGAAGCCCACGTCGTTGGAGCTGAAGCGCGTCGAGTCGAACGACAGGTACGCCAGTTTCAGCGCCGTCTGCATCGGCGTGTCGAAGCGCAACGCGCGGTCGAGGATGGGCTTGCCGTACCCGGTGGCGCCGATCGACAGATAAGGGGTGCGCTCGTCCACCTCGATCCAGTTGCCCTCGGGGTAGACCAGATACATGGTCGGTACGGCGTCCTCGGCCAGTTGGCCGCCGATAATGGCGTGCAGGTTGAAGGCCAGACGCGACCGCTCCAGCGATTCGCGATCCTCCTCCGCCACCTGCCGCAGGCATTGGGTGAAGGCGTTCACCGCCTCCAGCATCGAGGGAAAGGTGTCGCCGTGGCGGCGGGTCATGTCGCGGCGCAGGTAGGCTTGCGTCTTGTCTCGCACGCTGCGCAGGCCCGAGCTCATGATGAAGAAGCGGTTCCCGCCATTGCCCATCATGGTCACCTTGCGCGCCGACGACAGCTGCGTGCCGCTGGTGATGCGGCCGTCCGACAGGCCGACGATACCGTCGCGAATCTTGATGCCGAGGCAGTAGGTCATGGGGTCCTCAAAGGTCGAGCGCCGGATGGCCGTTGATTGATTAGGGAGAAAGGTAAATCCCCGGTAAAGAATAAGTCAAAAGTATAAATTCAACTTTGAGCAATATGACCTTTGTGCATTGCACAATTTGTTGATTGACCCTCTTTGGGAATCGCTTATCGTTCGAACATCCCAGCGTTGCAGTGGGCATATGGCTGATATCGAAAGGCCAGAGGCGCCCGGCGGGCGAGGGCAAGAGACAACGGACCGCACTTGCCGCGAGCACCGGCGATAAAAGCGGCCGAACCCGAGAAGGATCGTGGAGAATGACGACCAAAATCAAGAACAGCGCCGCCCAGACCAGCGTCGATACCGTTGCCATCCAGGCCAAGGATGCCTTCGAGGGACTGGTGAAAGTGGGGCAGGAGCAGGCCGCGCGTCAGTTCGAACAGGCGCTGACCACCACTAAGGAACAGGTGGAAAAGGCGAGCGAACAGGTGCTCAAGGGCTTGGACGAGTTGACCCGCTTCAACAAGGAGAACGTCGACGCCTTCGTTCGCTCCGGCACCATCGTGGCGCAAGGCGCCGAGGCGGTAAGCAAGGCGATGGCGGCCTACGCGCAGTCGTCGCTGGAGCAGAGCTTCGCCACCGGCAAGGCCTTGCTGGGCGTGCGCAACGTCGGCGACCTGATCACGCTGCAGACCAGCTACGCCAAATCCAGCTTTGATTCTCTGCTGACCGAAAGCTCCAGGCTGTCGGAGTTGACCGTCAAAATGACCCAAGACGCTTTCGGCCCCATCAACGCCCGCTTTTCGGCAGCCGTCGAAACTTTCGGCAAGCCGGGGGCGCCCTAAGCCGATCCTGGTCCATATGCCACTTCCGGTTTTTGTGCAGCGCACAAATAACCGTTGACTTGTTCCGCGAAGCGCTTATATTGAGGGCAATGTTGCAGTGCAGCAAAACTCTCCCGCCGAGACATTCAGACGTTCGAGAAGGACCTGACGATGAACGATAAGATTGCCGCCGCCACCAAGACCATCGAGGACCTAACCGCCCACTCCAGCCAAGCCCTCGAAGGCTTCATCAAGGCCGGTCAGGAGCAGGCCGAGAAGGTCAGTCAGCAGCTCTTCCAGGGCTACGACGACATCGCCTCTTTCTCCAAGCAGAACGTCGACGCCGTCGTTCAGTCCTCCACCATCGTCGCCAAGGGCGCGGAGGAGGCCGGCAAGGCCGTCGCCGCCTACGCCCAGGTTTCCCTGGAAAAGGGCGTGGCCACCGGCAAGGCGTTGATGGGCGCCAAGACGCTGAAGGACGTGATCGACCTGCAGACCAGCTTCGCCAAGCAGAGCTTCGACGCCTTCATGGCCGAGAGCACCAGGCTGTCGGAGCTGTCGGTGAAGGTGACCAACGAGGCGCTTGCCCCGATCAACGCCCGCGTCAACGCCGCGGTCGAAAAGTTCGGCAAGCCGATTGCCGCCTGATTAGGCAGTCAATCGGGCAGTGTCGTCTACCTCTATCTTTCGGATAGGGGATAAAGCCCGGCGGCTTCGGTCGCCGGGCTTTGTTTTTTCCACATTCTTCATGGACTCGACTTGCCATTCCGGGAGCGGTTCCCATATCGGGTTTCCGGCCACCAGCCGGGGTTTTCGCCTCTCCCTTTGGCCAGGGAATGAAATGGCCCCTTCCAACTCGGGCCGAACTTCTCATATCATTGGTTATGGATATCCATTGCGCAGACTGAACGTTCAATCCATGGCCGACTCCGATAAGCAAGGGGATGAGGGTACTTCTACGGGTGTGGTCGTAAAGACCAAGCCGAAGACAAAAAAACCCTCCATGTACAAGGTCTTGATGTTGAACGACGACTACACGCCCATGGAATTCGTTGTCCATGTGCTGGAGCGCTTCTTCAGCAAGTCCCGTGAGGAGGCGACACGGATCATGCTGCACGTGCATCGGCGCGGTGTCGGAATCTGTGGCGTCTTTACGTATGAAGTGGCGGAAACCAAGGTAACGCAGGTGATGGACTTCGCGCGCCAGCATCAGCATCCACTGCAATGCACTCTGGAAAAGGATTAGCCTAGGCCATGCTCTCGCGTAATCTCGAGCAAACGCTGCACCGAGCCCTAGCCTACGCCAACGAGCGCCGCCACGAGTACGCTACCCTTGAGCACCTGTTGCTCGCACTTACCGAGGACGCTGACTCCATGGCCGTACTTAGGGCTTGTGGGGTGGATCTCGAACGGTTACGGGCCGAAATTTCCGACTACCTCGATAACGAGCTGGCCAACCTGATTTCCAACCGGCCGGACGATGCCAAGCCTACCGCTGGGTTCCAGCGGGTCCTGCAGCGCGCCGCCATCCACGTCCAGTCGTCCGGGCGTGAGGAAGTGACGGGAGCCAATGTGCTCGTCGCGCTGTTTTCCGAACGCGAGAGCCATGCCGTCTATTTCCTGCAGGAGCAGGAAATGACCCGGTTCGACGCGGTGAACTACATCTCACACGGTATCGCGAAGGCTCCGGGCCGGTCGGAAGCGAAGCGGGTCTCTGGAGCCGACGAGGACTCGGCGGCGGAGAAGGTCGTGAAAAAAGGGAACGAGGCGTTAGAGGCGTACTGCGTCAACCTGAACAAGAAGGCCGCGAGCGGAAAGATCGATCCGCTGATCGGCCGCGAGTCCGAGGTTGAGCGTACCATCCAGATTCTGTGCCGACGCTCCAAGAACAACCCGCTCTACGTGGGTGATCCCGGCGTCGGCAAGACGGCGATCGCCGAGGGCTTGGCCCGGCGCATCGTCCACGGCGAAGTGCCGGAGGTGCTGCGCAACGCCACCATCTTCGCGCTCGACATGGGCGCGCTTTTGGCCGGCACGCGTTATCGCGGCGACTTCGAGGAGCGGCTGAAAGCCGTCATCGCCGAGTTGGAGACGACGGAAGGCTCCGTCCTCTTCATCGACGAGATCCACACGGTGATCGGTGCCGGGGCGACCTCGGGCGGGGCGATGGACGCCTCCAACCTTTTGAAGCCGGCACTGGCTTCGGGCACGTTGCGCTGCATCGGTTCCACCACCTACAAGGAATACCGCAACTACTTCGAAAAGGATCGGGCGCTGGTCCGCCGCTTCCAGAAGATCGACGTCAACGAACCGACGATCGAGGACGCGATCAAGATCCTGCAAGGTCTCAAGCCCTACTACGAGAAGTATCACCGGGTCCGCTACACCAACGACTCCATCCGCGCGGCGGTGGAACTGTCGGCGAAATATATCGGCGACCGCAAGCTGCCGGATAAGGCGATCGACATCATCGACGAGGTCGGCGCGGCGCAGATGCTGTTGCCGGAGTCCAAGCGCAAGAAGACCATCGCGGTCAAGGACGTGGAGTCGGTGGTCGCCAAGATCGCCCGCATCCCGCCCAAGAGCGTGTCCCGCGACGACCGCGAAACCCTGAAGAATCTGGAGCGCGACCTGCGCACCATGGTCTTCGGCCAGAACAAGGCGATCGACGCGCTGGTTTCGGCGATCAAGCTGGCCCGTGCGGGCCTGCGTGAAGCCGAGAAACCCATCGGCAACTACCTGTTCTCCGGCCCTACCGGCGTGGGCAAGACCGAGGTGGCCCGCCAGTTGTCCCGTACACTGGGCATCGAGCTTGTCCGCTTCGACATGTCGGAGTACATGGAGCGGCACACCGTGTCGCGGCTGATCGGCGCTCCGCCGGGCTACGTCGGCTTCGACCAGGGTGGCTTGTTGACCGACGCCATCGACCAGCATCCGCATTGCGTGTTGCTGCTGGACGAGATCGAAAAAGCGCATCCGGACCTGTTCAATATCCTGTTGCAGGTGATGGACCATGGCAAGCTGACGGACCACAATGGCAAGACGGTGGATTTCCGCAACGTCATCTTGATCATGACGACCAACGCGGGCGCCGCCGACCTCGCCAAGCCGGCCATCGGTTTCGAGCGCGAAACCCGGATCGGCGAGGACACCGATGCGATCAATCGCATGTTCACGCCGGAGTTCCGCAACCGTCTGGACGCCATCATCCCGTTCGCCGGCCTGTCGCAGGAAATCATCGCCTTGGTGGTGGACAAGTTCGTCATGCAGTTGGAGGCCCAACTGTCCGATCGCGGCGTGACCATCGAGTTGACCGACGAGGCGCGGGCGTGGCTGGCGCGCAAAGGCTATGATCCGCTCTACGGTGCCCGGCCGCTCGGGCGGGCCATCCAGGAGTACATCAAAAAGCCGCTGGCCGAAGAATTGTTGTTCGGCAGGCTGGCGCGCGGCGGTCTGGTGCGGGTGTCGGTCAAGGAAGACAAGCTGGTCTTCGACTATCCCGAGCCGCCCGAGGGTCACCACCCCGAGCGCGTGCCGGAGATGGTGGAGTAAGTCCGCGGGGTATAGGGAAAAGCAAGGCCAAGGGGCTCCGGCCCCTTGGCGATCTTCATCCAGGGGCCTTTGGCCCCTGGACTTCGTTTCCGGTTGGCCCATGAGCCCTGGCGACGGGTAGCCCGATGGCCTGCCGCCCCATTCTCGACGCCGAGGGGCGCGAGGCCGAACATGATGCTCTGGCCTCCATGCCGTTTCCCTGGGAACTGCGGACAAGTGCCGCCCGTATCAACCGTCCGCAGCCATCCGAACCCAGAGCCTCGTACATCACACAAGGGGATACCCTGTGAGGATGGATGAAAATCGTTCATCCATCCTCAAACCCTTCTCTTTTGTCGCGCCAACCACCGATCGCTACTCTGGTTTTCCAGGATGGAGGTCATAATGTCGGAAATGGCGGATAGAAAACGATCGGGGCACCTTGTCAGCGCCATGATGCTGGTTGTCGTGTCCGGAGCGCTGATCATGAGCGCGGCCATGGGAATCCGGCAGACTTTCGGCCTGTTCCTTGGGCCATTCTCCCTGGATCGCGACATACCGGTCACGCTCATCGCCTTCGCGATCGCCCTCCACAATCTGGTGTGGGGGTTCGCGCAGCCTTTTGCCGGAGCAGCCGCGGACCGCTACGGCGCGGCGCCTGTCGTCGCCTTCGGCGCGGTTACCTTCGCCTCCGGCCTGACTCTAGCCGCCCTGGCCTCAAACGGCGTGATGCTCGTGGTCGGCATGGGGCTTCTGGTCGGAATCGGAATCAGTTGCACGAGCTTCGGCGTGGTCCTGACATCCGTCGGCAAGGCCGCCTCCGCCGAGAAACGCAGCACGGCCATGGGTCTGGCGAGCGCCGGCGGATCACTTGGACAGGTCCTCATGGTTCCTCTCGCGCAGACGGTGACCATAGCCTGGGGAGTGACCGCGTCCCTCGTCGTGCTGGCTCTCGTGATGGTGGTGGCGGCGCCGCTGGGGATCTTTCTCGGCCGAAGGGATTCCGATACCGCTTCCTCACAAGCCACTCCCCCGGTTCCCATCGGCGAGGCGCTGGCGCAAGCCGGCCGCCATCAAGGCTATCGGCTTCTCACTATCGGCTTCTTCACCTGCGGTTTCCAGCTTGCCTTCATCGCGACGCATCTGCCGGGCTATCTGTCCCTGTGCCAGATGCCTGCCGGGCTGGGTGCCACCGCGCTTGCCGTGATCGGGCTTTTCAACATGGCCGGAAGTTGGGGGTGCGGTTGGCTCGGCGGGCGTTTCCGCCAACAGCATGTGCTGGGCTGGCTCTACCTCGTCCGGGGCGCCGCGATTGCCGCCTTCTTTCTGCTCCCGAAAACCGATACATCGGTGATGATGTTCGCGGCCGTCATGGGACTGACCTGGCTTGGGACGGTGCCGCTGACGAGCGGTCTGGTGGCAAAGGTTTTCGGGGTGCGGCACCTTGGAACACTGTTCGGCATCTGCTTTCTCAGCCACCAGATCGGCTCGTTTCTGGGCGCTTGGCTCGGCGGCCTCGTCTTCGACCTGACCGGCTCCTACTCGCTGGTCTGGGGAGCGACGGCCATGGCCGGTCTGCTCGCGGCGGTGCTGCACTTCCCCATCAATGACGAGCCGGTGGAGGTGCCGGCCGCGCTTCGTCCCGCGTAAGTCTGAGGGGAAACAAGCCGTCTTCCGCGCGCTGCGCGAAGAAGTCGTCTTTCGCGCGCTGCGCGAGCAAGGCCGGTGGCGAGCGAAGACGCTCCCTTCACCCATGTCGAGGAGATCAGGAAGTGGAAGCTGAAGCTGTTACAATCACATGCCGTGACGGTTACGAGCTGACAGGTCACTTCTGGCACCCAAGGCAAGGGAGAGATTTCGGAACCGTGATTGTCAATGCTGCCACGGGAGTTTTGGCGCGGTATTATCATTACTACGCGCGCTTCCTGATCGAGCATGGTTTCGCCGTGCTGACGTACGACTATCGCGGCATCGGCGCCTCACGTCCGGCCCGCATGCGAGGGGCCGGGTTTCGCTGGCGTGACTGGGGCGAGCTTGATTTCGACGCGACCGTGGACTGGGCGCGCAAACGTGATCGTGACGGCCCGTTGGCGGTGGTGGGGCACAGCATCGGCGGCTTTCTTCCGGGTTTTGCCTCCAACGCCGTTCGGCTCAACCGCCTGCTGACGGTCGGCGCGCAATATGCCTACTGGCGGGATTACGCGGCGGCAAAGCGGGCGCGGCTATTCTTCAGATGGCATGTGGCGATGCCGGCGATCACGACGGTGTTCGGCTATTTTCCGGGGCGGCGCCTGGGTTGGCTGGAGGATTTGCCGGCCGGCGTGGCGCACGAGTGGAGTTTTCGCCGTGCGCGGCTGGAGGCGAGCTACCCTTCTGACGAGCGTCAAGCCATTCTCGCCCGTTTTGCCGCAGTGCGGGCACCGATCCTGGCGGTGGGGTTGACGGATGATGAATTCGGCACGCCACAGGCCATTCGCCGGGGGCTGAATTATTACAAAGGCAGTGAGCGTCAACAGGTGTTGCTGGAGCCCGGCGATCTCGGTTTTGATGCCATTGGACATTTCAACCTGTTTCATGCCCGTCACCGCGAAGGCTTTTGGCGGGCGACTCTCTCGTGGTTGCAAGATGGAGTCAATCCATGGCCGTCAGCGGTGGAGTTGCCCGCCGAAGGAACGGTGTTCAAACGGAGGTGGGCTGAACCTGCAAGGGGTTTCGCGGGTTAGGCTGACAACTTCGCGGACCAGGAAAGGCCCATGTCAGCCATATCTCGCGAAAAGAGTCTGGACAGCACGTTGGCCTTTAAGAAATGGATACGTACTCATTTCGAAACGGTGCCGGCGCTACCAGTCCGATATCTTTGCGACGCGGCTGATGCTCCAGAAGGCGATCCGCATCCTGAGCGAGGAGGCTGCCCGGGTGTTTTACCACCCCAGCCGGTTCATCCGACGAGCGCGCGGAGGCGCGCGAACCCACCTTCAACCATTCCAGCATGCCTCCCGCTAATTTGAAGACCAACGGCATGGGATTTCATTACATCGACCCTTGACGCATCGATGATCTAGGTATATGGATTGCGCATGCCTCAATTACCGACGCAATCCCGTTCCACAGTGAAGACGCCCCCCGACCTCACCAGTCGCGCCTATTGGAACGGCACGATCAAAATGAGCCTGTCGAAGTTCTTCATCCTTTGCGTCCTGCATCAAAGGCCGATGCACGGCTACGACATCGCCCGTACGGTGGAGCGGACGACCAACGGCTGCTGCTCCCCGGCGGAGGGGACGATCTACCCGGTCCTGCGAGAGTTCGAGGAGGGCGGCTATGTCACCTCGGCGGCGGAGGTCGTCTCGGGACGCGAGCGCAAGGTCTACACCCTCACCGATCGGGGACGCGAGGCGTTCAAGGTCGCCGTCGAGGCGTGGATGGAGGTGACCCGCTGTCTGATCGACAGCGAGCGGGTCGTTGCCGACGGAGCCGCGTCCGGCATCGGTGGCACTTGCTGCGGGTAAGCGGAGGGTTTTTTTTTAGGTTTATGCATCGATCATCAATGCATCGATCAACATGAGGTCATCATGAACCCCGACCAGATCCGTGAATTGGTTCGCAACCGTTACGGTGCCATCGCCGACGGCACCGGCTCGTTGTGCTGCCCGCCCAAGCCGACGGTCGCGTCGTCGTGTTGCGGCGGCGATACCGCTCCTGGTGTTAATGAACTGGCCCGGCGCATGGGCTATGGCGCCGACGAGTTGGCGGCGGTCGGCGAAGGGGCCAACCTGGGCCTGGGCTGTGGCAACCCGCAGGCCATCGCCGCCATGCGGCCGGGCGAGGTGGTGGTGGACTTGGGCTCGGGGGCTGGCTTCGACGGTTTCCTCGCCGCCCGGCAGGTGGGCGAAACCGGCCGTGTCATCGGCGTCGACATGACGCCGGAGATGCTGAAGAAGGCTCGCGGCAACGCCGCCAAGCTGGGGCTCGGCCATGTCGAGTTCCGCCTGGGCGAAATCGAACACCTGCCGGTCGCCGACGGCACTGCCGACGTCATCATCTCCAACTGCGTCATCAATCTGTCGCCGGACAAGCCCGCCGTCCTGCGTGAAGCCTTTCGGGTGTTGAAGTCCGGCGGCCGCATCGCCGTCTCCGATGTGGTAATGCTGCAGCCGCTGACACCCGAACTCAAGGCCCTCAAGGAGTTGGTCTGCGGTTGCGTCGCCGGTGCAGCCAGCGTCGAGGAGTTGAAGACGTGGCTGGCCGAGGCCGGCTTCACCGACATCCACATCGAGCCCAAGCCCGAGAGCCGAGATCTGATTCGCGAATGGGCGCCCGGCCTCGGCGTCGAGGATTATGTCGCATCGGCCGCCATCCAGGCGCGCAAGCCTTAGGCCCTGTCCGGGAACAATCACGGGCCCTATCAAGACGTTGCTTTATGTCGTCAGGCGCGGGCTCGCCCCGCGCCTCCACGATCGGGATTGGGTATTAGGTCCTGTGACGCCCGGGTGCCGAAGGCCACGCCCGTCTCCGGCAACGCCCGGCCGTCAGACAGACCCTAATCCCGTGTAATGGTTCAACCGGCCCGTCCGTCCAAGAGTGGAAAGGTCCGTCGGGACCCACTTGGGCAAGGGGGAATATCGTGACCGACCTGGGTTTTGCCACGTATCGGGCCGACTTGCGCCGCTTCGTCGTGCGCGTCTGCCGCAACGCCGATCTGGCCGAGGACATCGTTCAGGAAACCCTGCTGCGGGCGATCACGGCATCGGCGGGGACGGCGGGATTTGCCGGCCGCTCCCAGCCGGCAACCTGGCTGTCGGCCATCGCCCTCAACGTCTTGCGCGACCACTACCGCCGCCCTGCCAGCCGCACCGAAGTCGAAGCCGACGAGATGGCGCTGGCGGAGCTTCCCTCCGACGACGACGATGTCGTGCTGGCGCTGATGAAGGACGAGATGGGCGCCTGCATCACCGCCCATCTGATGGCCCTGCCCGACCGGCAGCGCGAGGTGCTGACCCTGCACGACATCGGCGGCGCCAGCCATGCCGAGGTCGCCGCGGTCCTGGGCATCGGCGAGGGCAACGCGCGGGTGCTGCTGCATCGGGCTCGGGCGGCGTTGCGCGAGCGGTTGGGGCGGCATTGCCAGCTCGACCTCGGCCGCGACGCCGTACCTTGCGCCCCTCGCGACCGGGAAGCCCCGTGAGCCTCGATCCGCTCGACGTCCCGGTTCCGCCCGCCCTGCACCCCTCGAAACGGAACGACACCATGGCACGCTCCCCGAAGCGGCACAGCTCGGCCGCCGTGCTCGTCTGCGCCTCCGCCATCCTGGCGATTTCCCTCGGCGTTCGGCATTCCTTCGGCTTGTTCCTTCAGCCCATCTCCATGGACGGCGGCTGGGGCCGCGAGGTCTTCGCCTTCGCCATCGCGTTGCAAAACCTGATCTGGGGCCTGTCCCAGCCCTTCGCCGGCCTGGCCGCCGACCGGTTCGGCGCCGGCAAGATGATCGTCGCCGGCACCATTCTCTATGCCCTGGGCCTCGTGGTGATGGCGCAGCCCAACGGCCCGGTGGTCTTCGTCCTCGGTGCGGGCGTCCTGGTCGGCCTCGGCCTCAGCGGCACCACCTACCCGCTGGTGCTGGGCGCGCTGACGCGGGCGACCACGCCGGAAAAACGCAGCCTCGCCATGGGCATCGCCATGGGTGGGGCGGCCTTCGGCCAGTTCATCATGCTCCCCGGCGCGCTGGGCGGCATCGGGTTTCTTGGGTGGTCGGGCACGCTGGTGGCGATGTCGGTGCTGGCCGCCGCGATGATTCCCCTGGCCGGTCCGCTGTTCGAGAAGGCCTCCGCCGCCCATGCCGCGGTTCCCGAGATGACGGCCGGCGAGGCGATCCGCGCCGCCCTTGCCCACCGGGGGTTCCGGCTGCTGGCGTTGGGCTTCTTCGTCTGCGGCTTCCAGGTGGTGTTCATCGCCACCCACATTCCGGCTTTCCTGTCCGACAAGGGGCTGCCGGTGGAGGTCGGCTCGACGGTGCTGGCCCTGATCGGTCTGTTCAACATCGCCGGCACCTACTACGCCGGGCTGTGGGGTGGTCGGTACGCCAAGCCGCTGCTGCTGGCCGGGCTCTACCTCGTCCGCGCCATCATCATCGCCGCCTTCGCCTTCCTGCCGGTGAGCGAATGGAGCGCCTACGCGTTCGGTGCCGTCATGGGGCTGTTCTGGCTGTCCACCGTGCCGCTGACCAACGGCACCATCGCCGATCTGTTCGGGGTCAAGAACATGTCGATGCTGGGCGGGGTGGTGTTCTTCGCCCATCAGCTCGGCGCCTTCCTGGGCGGCTGGCTGGGCGGCGTGCTCTACGACCGGCTCGGCTCCTACGATGGGGCGTGGGCGCTTGCCATCGTTCTCAGCCTGATCGCCGCCCTGATCAACTTGCCGATCAAGGTCTCCAAGGCCTCCGATCCGGCCAAGGTGCCGGCGTGATCGGGGCGGTCCGCGTGCTCGCCACCGTGCTCGGCTTGGCCGTGCTGGTGGCGGCCTGGATCCTCTACCAAGGTCCGGTCCTTGGAATGATGTTTTCCACCACCGCCTTCTGCCAGTGAAAAAAGGACGGCGCCACGCGGCGCCGTCCTTTCCGCGTCAGTGCCCTTGCCATTGCGGCGGACGCTTTTCCAGGAACGCGTCGATTCCTTCGGCGGCGTCCCGCGCCAGCATGTTGGTGACCATTGCCTCGCCGGCATGGGCGAGGGCGTCGTCCCACCCCATCTCCGCCTGACGGTAAAACGCCGCCTTGCCGAGCTTGACCGTATACGGTGATTTGGCCGTGATCAGCGCCGCCATGGCGGCCACCTCGGCGTCCAGCCGCTCCGGGGCCACGGCCCGATTGACCAGCCCCCACGCCTCGGCGGTGGCGGCATCGATCGGCTGGCCCGACAGCGCCATTTCCAGGGCGTGCCGGCGCGCCACCACCCGCGACAGCGCCACCATCGGGGTCGAGCAGAACAGGCCGATGCTGACGCCGGGCGTGGCGAAGCGGGCCGCCGTCGAGGCATAGGCCAGATCGCAACTGGCGACCAGTTGGCAGCCGGCGGCCGAGGCCATGCCCTGGACCTTGGCGATCACCGGCTGGGGCAGGCGCACCAGGGCGGTCATCACCCGGCCGCACAGGGCGAACAGCGCCGCCACCGCGTCGCGCCCCTCCAGCGCCCGCATTTCCTTCACGTCATGGCCGGCGCAGAACGCCGGGCCGTTGGCGGCCAGCACCACCACCTTGACCGCGGGATCGGTGGCGATCCGGGCCAAGGCCCGCTCCAGTTCGCTCAAGAGGGAGATGGACAGGGCGTTGCGCGCCGACGGCCGGTTCAGCGTCACCGTGGCGACGCCGGCTTCGGTTTCGGTCAGCAGAATGGGGTCGGCTTCGATCATCTTAAATCCCTTTTGCGGGAGTTCGGACACGGCCTTCGGCGCCCGCACCGGGGTGCGGACGCCGTCAAACCTCAGGGTTTCAGGGAAGCGTCGATCAGCAGCACTTGGCCGACGTCATCACCTCGGCGCACGACGCCATGGGGCTGCGCGCCGGGCCGCCGCCGAACGGCTCCTCGGCATGGCGGATTGCCTGGGAGCGGATCTTGCCCGCCAGGGCCGCCACCGCATCGAGATGCTCCGGCGGCACGTCCAAGCGCCGCGCGGCGGTCAGGTGCTTGTCGATATTGGCGGTGCAGTTGACCGCCAGCGAGGCGCCCAGGGCGACCAACTCGGCCAGCGCGTCGGTGGTCCCGCAGCCGCAGCCGTCCTCGGCCGCCTCCAGGCCCAGGGCATGGAGGCGCATGCCCTCGGTGGCGCTTTTGCGCACGCACATTGCCCCGGCCACCGCCTTCTCGATGGCGGCATCATCCGCCCCGGCGCGGCGCGCCTCGGCGAGGTGGTAGGTGGTGCAAGGCCGGCACCCCGCCGCCACCGAGATCGCCACCGCCACCAGTTCCTTGTCCAGCATCGTTATGGTGGGCATTGCCCGTCTCCCGTCCTCAAGCCGGCGCGGCCGATCCGCGCCTGATATCCGTTGGACGCAAGCCGGTGCTGAAACGTTACAGATCAGATCAGCCCCAAGGCCTGCATGGCGCACACCGCCAGCAGGGCAGCGCCACCTTGCAGCGCCGATCCCACGGTGAGGACGCGCATCGCCGCCGCCTCATCCTGGCCGGCGAAGACGTCCTGCCGGACCTGCCAGTACAGGCTGTCGTTCGGGGTGATCGAGACGAAGGCACCGGCGCACATGGCCAGGGTTGCCGCTTCCGGTGACACCTGCAAGGACGGCAGCAAGGCGGCGACGATGCCGCTCGTCCCGGCGAAGGTCGCCATGGAGGAGCCCTTCATCACCTTGAAGGTCGCCGTGAAGACGAACAGCGCCGGCAGCACCAGCCCGGTCGAGACGAGAGCGTCGGCGTAGCGCGACACCGGCAGGGTTTCCACCAGCATGGCACCCAAGGCGCTCGCCGCGCCGATGGTCAGCAGCAGCGGAGCCGTCCGCCGCATGCCGCTCTCCAGCGCGCTCGCGCGGTCCTCCCGCGACAGGGGCAGCAACGACACCACGGCGGCCACCAGCAGCGCGCCCTTGGGACTCACCAGAAAGGCCGGCAACGGCGCCAGATCGCCCAACTGTTGCAGGACAAGCCCCAGCGCCAGGAGGCCGATGATGGTGGCCAACGGCGCCATCACGCGGCCGCTCAGTCGGCCCGACGTCACCGGTCGTTCGTCGGACGTCCCCTTTTCGAAGCGGCGGGCGAAGGCCAGCCCGGTGAACCACGCCACGAAGAACACCGGCACCGCCGCGACCGCCAGCCGCACGTCGAAACCGCCCAGCCCGGTCGCCACGATGGCCGGTCCGGCCGGCACCAGCAGCTTGAAGCCGGCATAGGCGCCGAACAGCATGGAAATCTTGTGCGTGCCGGCTACGGGGGACAGCGCGGCATAGGCGGTGTCCGGGCAGGCCATGCCAGCCCCGG
The DNA here is from genome assembly GCA_035627075.1 of Azospirillaceae bacterium. GTDB lineage: Bacteria > Pseudomonadota > Alphaproteobacteria > Azospirillales > Azospirillaceae > DASPMK01. The sequence continues at coordinate 17,164 of DASPMK010000349.1, read as the reverse complement.
CCAGGGGAGCCAACAGGATGACGGCTCGCCCCGATCCGGCCTGCGCCCCCGCGCGCGACAGGGACGCGGCCAGGACGAAGGCCGGGATCAGGATCAGCGCGTATTCGGCCAGCGCGGCCCCGAAGCCGGCATCCAGGGCGTGCAGCAGCGGTTTGCCGCTCAGCCCTTCGGCGATGCCCAGGGCCAAGGCGGAGAGCAGCATCACCAAGGGCAGCGGGACAGACAGCAGGGCGCCGATGGTGGCGGGCGGCCGCGCGGCCTTCTGGCATTGGGCAGCAATGTCGCTCATGGACGGCCTCGCAGGGCAGAGTTAGAATGTTCCATGAGCTTAAGGGTGCTGGAACCGGCGGCAAAACGACTAAAGGCGAGGTTCTCCATGACTTCAACTCATGCAAGGACCGGCCAGCCGTCGCTGTCCGCCGTGCGGGCGTTCGAGGCGGCGGCGCGGCTGGGCAGCTTCACCCAGGCCGCCGAGGAGTTGCGGCTGACGCAAAGCGCCGTCAGCCGGCACGTCCGTACCCTGGAGGAATGGTTCGCCGTTCCGCTGTTCACCCGGCGCGGGCGGCATGTGGATCTGACGGAAGCCGGACGGGACTACTTCGCCCATGTGGCGGAGGGGCTGAACTGTATCCGTGCCGCCAACGACGCCATGCTGTCGCGGAGCCGGCGCGAGGATCAGGTGACGTTGTCGCTGTTGCCCTCGGTCGCTGCGTTGTGGCTGGCGCCGAGCCTGCCCGACTTCACCGCGCGGTATCCCGAGATCGACCTGCGCATCCACGCCAGCCGGACCCTGGCCGACCTGCGGCGCGACGGCATCGACCTGGCGATGCGCTATGGGCGCGGCGGGTGGCCCGGCGTGGTGGCCGAATTGCTGGCCAACGAAATGCTGTCGCCGGTATGCACCCCCGCCTTTGCCGAGCGCCACGGCATCACCGCCGATCCGGCCTCGCTGGTCGGCGTGACCCTGCTGATGGACGACATCCCGAGCGGCTGGTCGAACTGGTTGAAGGCCGCCGGGCTGGAGGCGGCGCGGATGCGGTTCGGCCCCCGCTTCGACGAGGGCAACAGCCTGTGCCGTGCCGCCGTGGCCGGGGTCGGCGTGGCGCTCGGCCGCTCGCTGCTGGTGGAGCGCGATCTGGCGGAAGGCCGGCTGGTGGCGCCGGTGCCGATCCGTGTCCCTTCGACCTGCGGCTACTGGCTGGTCCGGGCCGAAGGGCAGACGCCGAACCGGGCCACCGCCGTGCTGGCCGATTGGCTGCGCGAGCGCCTGCGGCTGACCGCGATGCCGATGGACTTTGCTCTGGCAACAACATCCGACTGAATGGCAAGGTGCCATCTCGCTGACAAAGTTGCCCCCTCGGTCAAAGGAAGGTCGATATGTTTCAGGCCGGCGTGACCTTGCGCAACCGGCTTCACAACGGCCCAACCCTGGTGATGCCCGACGCCTATGACCCGCTGGGCGCCATGCTCATCGCCCGTGTCGGTTTCAAGGCGGTGCAATGCTCCGGATATTCCATGATGGCGGCGGCTTGCGGCTATCCCGTGGAAACCAATCTGCCCTACTCGGAAAACCTGGAGATCACGCGTAATACCAGTTTCAGAAAGTTCTGACCGCCGGTCAGAACTTTTTGAACCCTCAAACGCCGAGCCAACCTCTATCTCGGAGCCGGGGCCGATCTCGTCCAGCCGCCGCTTCTCCTCCGAGCCCACGAACGCCACCGGATCGTCGACGCCCCAATGCGCCGTCATCGGCTGGCCGGGCCATACCGGGCATGCTTCGCCCGCCGCCTGATCGCAGACGGTGAAGATGAAACCGAGCGGCGGGGCGCCGGCTTGGGCGAACACACGGATTACCACCGCGACGCAAAAGCACTCCCGGTCCAGGAAATCCGGGTTTTCCCGGTTGCGCCAGGAGGTCAGGGCCTGCGTGATCATGCCCATAGCCATCCTCCCATCCGGTTCAGTGGGCCGCTTCGTACCAGTCGCGCGTGCGGGTAACGAGGCGCACGACGCTCAGCATCACCGGCACCTCCACCAGCACGCCGACCACCGTCGCCAGCGCCGCGCCGGAGTGCAGGCCGAACAGGCTGATCGCCGCCGCCACCGACAGCTCGAAAAAGTTGGAGGCGCCGATCAGGGCACCGGGCGCCGCCACGCACCACGCCACGCCGAATCGTCGCGCCAGCCAATAGGCCAGTCCGGCGTTGAGGTAGACCTGGATCAGGATCGGCACGGCCAGCAACAGGATCACCAGCGGCTGCGCCAGGACCTGTTCGCCCTGGAACCCGAACAGCAGGACCAGCGTCGCCAGAAGCGCTACCAGCGATACCGGCTGGAGACGGTCCAGGACACGCTTCAGCGTCATCGCCCCGCCGGACGCCAGCAGGCCACGGCGCCACGCCTGGGCCGCGACGACGGGGATGGCGATGTACAGCACCACCGACAGCAGCAGCGTGTCCCACGGCACGGTGATCGAGGCCACCCCCAGCAGCAGGCCGACGATGGGGGCGAAGGCAAAAACCATAATGATGTCGTTGAGCGCGACCTGACTGAGGGTGTAGTGCGGCTCACCCCCGCACAGGTTCGACCAGACGAACACCATCGCCGTGCAGGGTGCGGCCGCCAGCAGGATCAGCCCGGCGATGTAGCTGTCGATCTGGTCGGCGGGCAGCATGCCCCGGAACAGCGTTCCGACGAACAGCCAGCCGAGCAGCGCCATCGAGAAGGGCTTGACCGCCCAGTTGACGAACAGCGTCACGCCGACGCCGCGCCAGTGCGCCTTGACCTCATGCAGGGCGCCGAAGTCGATCTTCAGCAGCATCGGCACGATCATCAGCCAGACCAGCACCGCCACCGGCAGGTTGACCTTGGCCACCTCGGCGGCGGCGACGACGGCGAACAGGCCGGGCAGCAGGTGGCCCAGCCCGATTCCTCCGACGATGCACAAAGCCACCCAGAGCGACAGGTAGCGCTCGAAAACGCCGAGGCCGGGGCGGGCGCTGGTTCGGGTTTCGGTTTCGGAAGCAGCGGACATGGCAAGCCTTTCGCTATTCGGCAGGAACCGTGGCGGCGGACAGGGGCAGGCCCAGCGTCAAGAGCCAGGACAGCAGCACCAGGAGGGAGGTGGTCAAGAGGCACCCGGTCAAGCCCCAGAACTGATAGGTGAGGCCGGACAGCAGCGTGCCGAGCAACCGGCCGCCGGCGTTGGCCATGTAGTAGAAGCCGACGTTCAGTGCCACCTTGTCGGCGTCGGTGTAGGCCAGGATCAGGTAGGAGTGGACCGAGGAGTTGACGGCAAACAGCACGCCGAACAGCCCTAGCCCGGCCATGACGCTGAGCGCCGGATCAAGGCCGCTGGCAAGCGCCAGAGCGATGGCGGCCGGCAGCAGGGCCAGCGCTAGGGCCCAGCCACGGGCGGCCCGGACCTCGCTGGACACCCCGTCGGTGGAGCGCTTGACGACGGCCGGGGCCGCCGCCTGGACGATGCCGTAACCGATCACCCATGCCGCGAGGAAGCCGCCGACCTCGGCAAAACCCCAGCCCAACTGGGCGTGCAGGAAGACCGGCACGCCGACCACGAACCACACGTCGCGGGCGCCGAACAGGAAGAACCGCGCCGCCGACAGCCGGTTGACGGCACGGCTCTTGGCGAAAAGCTGGTTGAACTTGGCCTTGCCCTTGGAGCGGCCGAAATCGCCGCGCAACAGTATGGCGGCCGCCAGCAACACCAGCGCCAGCCCCGCCGCCATGACCCACAGCCCATGCATGAAGCCCAGGGTGGACAGCAGCAGGCCGCCGAGGAAGAAGCCCACCCCCTTCAGCGCGTTCTTCGACCCGGTCAGCAGCGCCACCCAGCGGAACAGCGCCCCCGACCGGTCTTGCGGCACCACCACCTTGATGGCGCTCTTGGAGGACATCTTGGTCAGGTCCTTGGCGATGCCGGCCAGGCCCTGGGCCGTCACCACGTAGGCGGCCGACAGCGCCGCCGCCCAGCCGGGATCGACCAACGACAGCATCACCAGCGCGGCGATCTGCAAGGCCAACCCGGCGAACAGGGTGACGCGCAGGCCGAAGCGGCTGCCGATCCAGCCGCCCAGCAGGTTGGTGACGACGCCGCAGAACTCGTAGAGCACGAACAGGAAGGCCAACTGGAACGGTGAGAAGCCCTGTGTGTGGAAGTGCAGCAGCACCAGCATGCGTAGGGCGCCGTCGGTCAAGGTGAAGCCCCAATAGGCCGCCGTGACGATGGCGTAGTCGCGGACGCCGGCCATCGCTCAACGCTCCAGCGAACGGGCGACCTTGGCGGTCAGCTCGGCCAGCCGGTGGGCGTAGCCCATCTCGTTGTCGTACCAGGCGATGACCTTCACCTGGGTGCCGTCCACGACCATGGTGGACGGTGCGTCGATGATGGATGAGCGCGTGTCGGAGCGGAAATCAACTGACACCAGCGGGCGGGTCTCGTAGCCCAGAATGCCTTTCAGCTGCCCTTCCGCCGCCGTGCGGAACAGGGCGTTGACCTCCTCCGCCGTGGTCGGGCGCGCCACCTCGAATACCGCGTCGGTGATCGAGGCGTTCAGCAGCGGCACCCGCACCGCCATGCCGTTCAGCTTGCCTTTCAGTTCGGGGTAGATGAGGGTGATGGCGGTGGCCGAGCCGGTCGAGGTCGGCACCAGCGAGGTCAGGGCCGAGCGGGCGCGGCGCAGATCCTTGTGCGGGGCGTCGACGATCACCTGGGTGTTGGTGACGTCGTGGATGGTGGTGATGATGCCGTGACGGATGCCCAGCCCCTCCAACACCACCTTGACCACCGGGGCGAGGCAGTTGGTGGTGCATGACGCCGCCGTGAGCAGATGGTGTTCCGCCGGGTGGTAGAGGTGGTCGTTGATGCCCATGACGATGTTGAGCGCCCCCGGCGTCTTCACCGGGGCGGCCACCACCACCTTGCGCGCGCCGTTGTCGAAGTGCGGGCGGTTGGCCTCGGTGGTGACGAACTTGCCGGAGCTTTCGATCACCACCTCCACACCAAACTCGCGCCAGGGAATATCGGCGGGGCGGGCGTGCTCGGAAAAGCCGATGCGACGACCGTCGACAAGGATGTGGTTTTCCTCCGCCGCCACCGGCACCGGCCAACGGCCATGCACGCTGTCGAACTCCAGAAGGTGGGCTGCCGCTTTGGCGCCGCCCTTCACCTCGTTGATATGCACCACCTCGAAATCCGGGTTGCCAAGGGCTGCCCGGAAGGCCAGGCGTCCCATGCGACCGAAGCCGTTGATGCCAACGCGCACCGTCATGCCGATTGTCCCTTTTAGAGCGTCTTGGGTTTGATCGCGGGCGGGCAGCAGGCGGCGGCCGGTTCGGCCGGGTCCAGGATACCGCACAGTTCCGGATGCCCGTCGCAGCAGTCATGCAGCAGGAAGCGCATCAGCCCCTTCATGGCGCCGATGTCGGCGCTGTAGATGATCGAGCGCCCCTCGCGACGCGACTCCACCAGCCCGGCGTGGCTGAGTTGCGACAGGTGGAAGGACAGCGTGGCCGGCTGTACACCCAGATGTCCGGCGATCTCGCCGGCCGGCAGGCCATCGGATCCGGCGCGGACGAGCAGGCGGAACACCTGAAGGCGGGAGTCCTGGGCAAGGGCGGCCAACGCCGCAATGGCGCGTTTCTGTTCCATAATTTTACGATTATCAAAATTAAGTCGGGTGTTCAAGGGATGTGGCGCGTCGGTTGATAGGGTGCAGGTAAAATATATAAATTCTGTAGAAATAAATGCATTACTCGAACCGAATGTGCCATATACAGAAAGGCGTGACGCTTCGTTTCAACATTTCGAAAGTGCTAATTTGAGGAGCTCGTGACCGGACATTTTGGTGGCGATATCAGCCCGCAAGAGGCATGGGACGGACTGACGCCAATCCCTTGGCGTCCTTCTCGTTGAGCATGGTTACGCCACCTACAACATTGCCGACGGCTTCGAAGGACAGATCGACGCGGCCGGGCATCGCGGAGTTGGCGGCTGGTGGGCGTTGGGCCTGCCGTGGCGGCCGAACTGAACCAGCCGTTGCCGGTGATCAGCCGGTTGCTGGGCAAGTTCACTACGACCCGGCGTTCGACACGGCGGCGGTCGAGGCGCTGAAGGGGGCGGAAGTCTTTTTGCGCCAGTCGAACAGCAGTAAGCGTCGGCTGACGACTGCGGGGGGAGAGGATTGACGCAGCCGGTCAGGCGATGCGGGCCAGCACCGCCCGCAGGTACGCCTGCGGATCGAGGCCGTTAAGCTTGGCGGTTTCCACCAGCGTGTAGATCGCCGCCGCCCGGACACCCCCGGCATCGGAGCCGGCGAACATCCAATTGCGCCGTCCAATGGCGACGATGCGTTCATTATGCCCCTCTTCTTCAAGTATCTGAAAACATTGAGAGTTGATCCTTCAAGCCGAGGCGGCACGGCTGTCCTTTCCGCCCGATGCCGGCGACGATCCGCGCGTCCTTCAGGTCGGCGGCGCGGATCTGGTACGGCGCGCCCGGCACCACCTGCTCGGCGATGAGCAAGCCGCTGTCGATGAGACGGCGAAGCCGGTGGCGCGAGATGCCCAGGGCCGCCGCGGCTTCGTACTGGGTCAGCCACTCGCCGTCTTTATCAGCCGACCGACAGGCATGGATGCCATGGACCCGGCGCAACGAGCTGACACGGTGCCCGGTCCAGGTTTTTCCCTGCCCGGTGCGCATTGCCCATCCGGTTCAGCGACGCAGCGATCTCCGCGTCCGACCAGCGGGTGACCGGCCTCCGCCACCGGGCGGATCGCCCGTTCCACCACGTTGGTATCCATCTCCACCCGACCGTCATCAAGGTAGACGCAGAGCACCGGCCACCGGCCCACGGCATAGCGGATCGCCTCGGCCAGCTTGGAGCGGCCCGGCAGGCGCCGGAGTTCCTGCTCCAGCCACCCCTTCAACTCGGCGACCCGCGGGGCGGCGTCGGTCTGGCGGACCTGGCGGCGCTCCTCGGCGCTATGGCCGCGGATGCGGTCCTCGATCGCGTAGAGCTGGGCGAAGCGGCGCAACGCCTCCGCCGCGATCGGCGAGCCGCTCTGGGCCAAGTCGTAAAAGCGCCGGCGCGCATGGCTCCAGCACGCCGCCAGCACCACTTGGTTGCCGCCGGCCAGCCGCTCGAACCCGGCATAGCCGTCGACCTGCAGCACGCCGCGGAAGTCGCGCAGATGCTGGGCCGGCCGCTCGCCCTTGCGGTCACGGGTGTAGGCGTAGACCACCGCCTCTCGCGGAAACTTCGTTTCCGCTGACGGTGTCAGGCGAAGCGAAGCTTCGCTGAGAGCCGGCGGGTCGGGTCCCTGCCAGGGCCGGTCATCGCGGGCGTAGGGCCCAGAACCGGCCGATCATCACCCGCCCGGTGCCGGGGGCCAGGGTCGGCATCGGCGTGTCATCGGCAAACAGCTTGGCCGAGGCGAACACCGCCTGGGCCAGGGCGTCATACACCGCCTCCAGCCACCATTGCGCCTGACCGGCCCAGCCGGCCAGCACCGAGCGGTCGACCGGAAAGCCGTGGCGGGCCAGGATCTGCGCCTGCCGATAGAACGGCAGGTGATCGCCATAACGGTTGGTGAGGACGTGCGCCAGCATCGCCGGCGTCGCCATCCCCTTGGCGATCGGCTTGTCCGGGGCCGGGGCCTGATGCAGCGTCCGCAACGCCGGCAGGCGTATTTGGGCCGGCGGATGCGCAGCACCCGGACCTGGGCCGGCACATAGTCCACCATCCGGGCCACGGTTTCGCCGGCGGTGTGCAGGGTGCCGCCGCAGCAGGGACAGGCCGTGGCACCGGCCTCCAGCCCGTCGGGCTCCACGGTAACGTCATGGTGCGGCAGATCGTCGGCCCACGCCCGGCCGCGCTCCTCCGGCTCAGCGGGCGGCGGCGTCTCCGGCTGGCCGGTGGCGATCTTGGCCTCGACGCGGGTGATGTCCGCCTCCAGGTCGTCCAGGCCCAGGGTCAACTGGTCGGGATCGAGGCGCTCGGAACGGCGGCCATACAGCGCCCGCTGCATCTGGCGCAGCTGGAGCCGCAGGGTTTCCAGCTCGGCCAGATCGGCCTTCTGGCGCTCGACGACCGCCGCCAGATCGCGCACCAACTGCTGGAGCAGGGCGGGATCGGCGGGCAGATGATCGAGGTCGAGGCGCATGGCCGATTCTACCCCGCCTCGGGAGCTGGGGCCAGCCAAATCCGCGGATTTGCTTGAGTTTTTCCATCCTCACCCGGCCGCCGACGGCCGCGACACCGGCACGGTGTGTCGCCACTCCAGGCCTTCGAGCAGCAGCGACAGCTCGGCCGGGGTCAGCACCACCGTGCCGCCCGGCGTGCGGGTCGAAGGCCAGACAAAGCGGCCCTGATCCAGCCACTTGGAAAACAGGCACATCCCATTCTGATCGGCGTAGAGGATCTTCAACCGTCCCGCCCCCTTGCCGCGAAAGAGATAGAGGTGGCCGTTGAACGGATCCTGGCCCAAGGCCTGCTGCACCATCAGCGCCAGCCCGTCGAACCCCCGGCGCATGTCGCACGGCTCCAGCGCCAAGTAGATGCGCACCCCGGCGGGAAGGGTGATCATCACGCCCGCTCCAGCACGCTGAGGACGCGCCGGAGTGCCTCGGCATCGACCTCGCGATCGACCCGCACCCGTCGCCCGCCGACCAATTCGATCTCGATCACCCCACCACTGGCCGGGGCCGGGGAAGCCGGGCAGGAGGAAACCGGCGCGCCGCTCACGAGTTCCACCGGCTCGAAGAGCGGTGGGGGCTCGAGCGGGGCGAGGAGCTGGCGGCGCCAGCGGAACAGCAGGCTGGGATCGACCCCGCGTCGCCGGGCGACCAGCGAGACGCTCATCCCCGGCTCGCCGGTTTCCGCCACCAACCGCTCCTTGTCCGCCGCCGACCAGCGGCGCCGGCGCGGGGGCCGCCTCCACGATCTCCAACACCAAAGGAGCGCTCGCCGTCCTAGGGACAGCCTCAGGGCTATCCCCAGGACCGGGAGCGCTCACGTCGTCGGAACCGGCGAAGCGGCGCGCCCAGCGCCCCAGGGCCCAGCGGCCGATTCCCTGCGCTTTGGCGTAATGGCTTTGCGGCCGTCCGCTCTGGCGCCAAGCTGCCACATGCTGCCGCCAGAAGGCCTCGCGATCCGTCCCCGACATGCTGTCCCCCCACCAATCATCGACCGGCGGAATATCCCACGAACGCGGATCACGACGGACGTGTCGTCACGCAACGCTTACGTTGGATGAAAGGCTGCCGCTCTGTGGCTACTCGTCACGACAAGCTGACACTCAACTACTTGGCCATGGTCAAGCTCGCCATGATCCAACAGCACCTCAGAATCGCGAGGCCGCCAGACAGGACCTAGTCTGCGACTTTATTCCAATGACTCACAGAGCCCGTGCAGTCGGAAAGGATATTGCCCACCGTCACCCGTTCACGCTCGTCCATGGACAGCTTCCAGCGCGCCTTGATGGTGATCCAGTCGGCGATATACCGGCAACGATAGCGGCCGTGGGGCGGTAACCATTCCTCCGGTCCCTTGGCGCCCTTGGCGCGGTTGGCTTCGGCCAGTACGGCGATGAGGTGGTGCGGGTTGGTTCGGTCGTTGGCGAAAGCCGCGCGCCGGTCGCGTGGCCATTCCCATCCGCCGCTGCCGTGAGCTTCCTCCAGCGGTACCATGTGGTCGATATCGAGACTTTTGGGATCGCGGACCTTTTTGCCGGTATAGGGATCATGCCACTGGCCGCCCGTCACGGCGCAGCCGTTGGGCGACAGGGTCACGGGTGTCAGGCTTTGGTCGATCAGCACCTGGTCGCGGGTGTTGATGCAGCCCTTGACCTCCCGCCAATGCGGCCATTCATCCCGATTGTAGCCACGACGGTGCTCGGGCTCGACGGTAATGGCGTCGAGCTGCCGGCGTATGGCGGCATAGTCGAGGCGGTCGGGCGGAAGTTCCAGGCGCTCAATCGCCCGATCGGGCGGCGGGCTGTCCGGTTCCGGAGTGTCGAGGCCCAGAACCTCCCGCTCAACCAGCCGGACAACCGGCCGGATGCCGGAAGGCAGCAACCCGGCGCCATCGAGCAGCACGGCAGCCAGAATCGTGGCAACCAGCAGGATGAGAATCGTCGGACCGAACCGCCGGGTCGGGCGTGCCATGGCCGCGCTCCCTTGGCGAACGAAACGCTTCGGGAGACAAACAGGCGTCGGGGGCCAAGGGTTGCCGGAAAGGCCGGAAACGTCCGGTGACGGTCAGATTTCATCGGCCAGAAGACGGAAGCTTAAGGAGAAGAACGTCGCGCCGATGGTGCGTACGCCTGCCCCTCCCGCTATCCGCCAATACGGATGGGGGGGCCGCGTTGCGCCGTTCAATTGGACGGACGGCGAAGCGACTCGCTGGAATAAAGCGCCAGGGCTGCCCAGATGCAGGCGCAGGCGGCACCCACCGCCGTCTGGTCGGCTCGCCGGGGAGGAGAGGTGTCGGACATGTCCTGGGACATAATACCATGCCCGCGCAAAGCGGCACGAAAGGGAAGGCGGTCTCTGGACCGGTCAAAGACCCTATGGCAGAATGCGGCCGCTTTCAGGTGCTCGGGGGCACCCCCTCGGGAGAATCGGGAAGGCGGTGCGATTCCGCCACGTGCCCAACGCTGTGATGGGGACCGTCCGGACACAGGGGCCACTGGCGTTCGCGTCGGGAAGGCGTCCGGATGGGATGAGCCTCAGTCAGAAGACCGGCCTGTGAAGCCTAGGGCGCCGTCGTGGACGGGCGGATGCTCGCGCTTTGCCATGAGGGGACCCATGGAAGCCGATCCTATCCAGGTCGATGCCGTTTTCTCGCCCATCGAGCGGGACGCCGTCTACAAGTGCATTTTCAGCCGGCGCGACGTGCGCGGGCAGTTTCTCCCGGACCCGATCCCCGACGCGGTACTGGCGCGTCTTCTCCGCGCCGCCCACCACGCCCCATCGGTCGGCTTCATGCAGCCCTGGGACTTCGTCATCATCCGGGATGACGCTGTCAAACACCGGGTGCGCGACGCCTTCCGGGCCGCCCACGACGAGGCCGCCGGGATGTTCGATGACGACCGTCGCGACACCTACCGCACCCTCAAGCTGGAAGGGATCGTGGAAGCGCCGATGGGCATTTGCATCACTTGCGACCGCGGACGCTCCGGCCCGGTCGTCATCGGCCGCACTCACCAGCCGGAAATGGACCTCTACAGCGCCGTTTGTGCCGTTCAGAACCTCTGGCTGGCAGCGCGGGCGGAGAGCATCGGGGTGGGTTGGGTCAGTATCATGCATCGCGACGATCTGCGGAACGTCCTGGGTATTCCGCCGTCCATCCTGCCCATCGCCTACCTCTGCGTCGGCTACGTCTCGCACTTCCTTGAGAAGCCCGAACTTGAAACCGCGGGATGGCTGCCGCGCCTCCCTCTGGGTGACGTGGTGTCGTTCGACCGCTGGCATAACCGCTCCGGCGCCGAACCGCTCCTCGATCACCTTCGGTGAACCGGGGGCCGGAAACGAAAACGGGGTCCCGAAGGACCCCGTTGATCTCGGCCGATCAGCTTTCGGCCTGTGTCGGCACGCCCTTTTCGGTGAGGTATTGCTGAAGCTCACCCGAGGCGTACATCTCGCGGACAATGTCGCAGCCGCCGACGAACTCGCCCTTCACATAAAGCTGCGGCAGTGTCGGCCAGTTCGAGAACTGCTTGACGCCGTCGCGGATGGACGGGTCCACCAGGACGTCGACGCCCTTGAACTTCACGCCAAGGCGCGACAGCACCTCGACCACCGCGGCGGAGAAGCCGCATTGCGGAAACACCGGCGTGCCCTTCATGTACAGGACGACGTCGTTTTCCTTGATGTCGTGGCGGATGCGCTCCGCAACCGTCTGATCCATGGTTCTTGTCCCAACCCTGTCTTTTTGTCTGGCGGAAGACAGCCGTTCAGGCGCCGGCCGGCACGGAGGTCTGCAACGCCAGGGCGTGCAGTTCGCCCCCCATCCGACCCTGGAGCGCCTGATAGACCATCTGGTGCTGCTGCACGCGGGTTTTGCCTTTGAACGACGGCGCTTCGACGTAGGCCGCGTAATGGTCCCCGTCGCCGCGCAGGTCTTCGATGCGCACGCTTGCGTCCGGGATGCCGTCCCGGATCAACCGCTCGATCTCAGCCGCGTCCATCGCCATCGGGCAACTCCTTCCTACGTTCAGTCCAGCCCCGAACCGCCGGCCATATAGGCGGGCAACCACGCCTCATGGCTGCGCTTCAGGGCTTCCAGGGATATGGCGGTGTCCGTAACACCTGTCAACGCGCGACCGCCGGTTATGCCAAGGCGGGTAACCGGCACGCCGGCCGCCTTGGCGCGGGATTCGATGGTGGCGGCGTCGGCGGCGGACGCGGCCAGCACGTAGCGGCCCTGGTCCTCGCCGAACAGCATCCCGGCGTCGGCCCCGGCCAGCGGCATCAGATCGGCGCCGATGCCCTTACCCATGGCCATTTCGACCAGCGCGATCAGCAGACCGCCGTCGGCCACGTCGTGGCTGGACGCCACCAGCTTGTCGAGGATCAGGCCACGCACGAAGTCGCCATTGCGTTTCTCCACCGCCAGATCGACCGGCGGCGGCGGCCCCTCTTCGCGCCCGAGGATTTCGCGCAGATAAAGCGTTTGGCCCAGGTGGCCTTTCGTCTCACCCACCAGCAGGATCACGTCGCCCTCGCGCTGGAACGCCAGCCCCACCGCCAGTTCGGCGTCATGCAGCAGGCCGACGCCGCCAATGGCGGGAGTCGGTAGGATGGCTTCGCCGTTGGTTTCGTTGTAGAGCGAGACGTTGCCCGACACGACGGGGAATTCCAGCACCCGGCAGGCTTCGCCCATGCCCTGGATGGCGCCGACGAACTGGCCCATGATCCTGGGCTTTTCGGGATTGCCGAAGTTCATATTGTCGGTGATGGCCAGCGGCAGACCGCCGGCGGCGGTGATGTTGCGCCACGCTTCGGCCACCGCCTGGGCGCCGCCCTGCACCGGATCGGCCTTGACGTAGCGCGGCGTGCAGTCGGTGGTGATCGCCAGACCCTTCCTGGTGCCATGCACGCGCACCACGGCGGCGTCGGCCTGACCGGACAGGAAGCGGGTGTCACCGCCGACCTGGCTGTCGTACTGCTCCCAAATCCAGCGCTTGGATGCCAGATCGGGGCAACCGACCATCTTCTCCAGGATGGCGTCGATCGGCTGGGTCAGCGTTGAAACGCCGGCTTCCAGCGGCGCGGGCGCCGGGGTCGGCTCCCACGGGCGTTCGTAGGACGGGGCGCGCTCGACCAGCGGCGCGACCACCAGATCGCACCACGTCTGCCCGTGCATCTTCAAGACCAGCCGGCCGGAGTCGGTCAACCGGCCGATGATGGCGAAGTCCAGTTCCCACTTCTCGAAGATGGCGCGGGCCACGTCCTCGCGGCCCGGCTTCAGGATCATCAGCATGCGCTCCTGCGATTCGGAGAGCATGATCTCGTACGGCGTCATGCCGGTTTCGCGCTGGGGCACCTGATCCAAATCCAGCTCGATGCCCAAGCCCCCCTTGTCGGCCATCTCGACCGACGAGGAGGTGAGGCCCGCCGCGCCCATGTCCTGAATGGCGACAATCGCGTCGGTCGCCATCAGTTCCATGCAGGCCTCGATCAGCAGCTTCTCGGTGAACGGGTCGCCGACCTGCACCGTGGGGCGCTTTTCCTCGGAGTCCTCGGTGAACTCGGCCGAGGCCATGGTAGCGCCGTGGATGCCGTCGCGCCCGGTCTTGGAGCCGACATAAACCACCGGGTTGCCGATACCCGCCGCCGCCGAATAGAAGATGCGGTCGGCCTGGGCCAGACCGACGGTCATGGCGTTGACCAGGATGTTGCCGTTGTAGGCGGGGTGGAAATTGGTTTCGCCGCCCACCGTCGGCACGCCGACGCAGTTGCCGTAACCGCCGATGCCGGCCACCACGCCCGACACCAGATGCCGGGTCTTGGCGTGGTCGGGTGAGCCGAAGCGCAGGGCGTTCATGTTGGCGACGGGGCGCGCGCCCATGGTGAACACGTCGCGCAGGATGCCGCCGACGCCGGTCGCCGCACCTTGGTAGGGCTCGATGAACGACGGGTGGTTATGGCTTTCCATCTTGAAGATGGCGGCCTGACCATCGCCGATGTCGATGACGCCGGCGTTCTCGCCGGGGCCGCAGATGACGTGCGGCGCCGTGGTCGGCAGGGTCTTCAGCCACACCTTGGACGACTTGTAGGAGCAGTGCTCGGACCACATCACCGAGAAGATGCCAAGCTCGGTGAACGACGGCGTGCGGCCGACGATGTCGAGCATCAGCTTGTATTCGTCGGACTTCAGCCCGTGCTCGGCGGCCAGCTCGGCGGTGACCTTGGGTTCCTTGATCTCGCGAGCGATCGTCACGACAGGGTCTCCACCAGGGACGCGAACATGGGCTTGCCGTCGGTGTGGCCGTGCAGCGCCTCGCCGGCCCGCTCGGGGTGCGGCATCAGGCCCAGCACGGTGCGCTTTTCGTTGAAAACACCGGCGATGTTGAGGGCGGAGCCGTTGGGGTTGCCCTCGGCCGTCGCCTCGCCCGCAGGCGTGACGTAGCGGAACGCCACATGGCCTTCCCCCTCGACCCGCTTCAGCGTTTCGGCGTCGGCGAAGTAGTTGCCGTCGTGGTGCGCCACGGGGAAGTTCACCACCTGCCCGCGCTGGTAATGGCCGGTGAAGGCGCTGTCGGTGTTTTCCACCTTCAGATCGACGCCCCGGCAGATGAACTTCAGGCCGGCGTTGCGCAGCAAGGCACCGGGCAGCAGCTTGGCCTCGGTCAGGATCTGGAAGCCGTTGCAGATGCCCAGCACCCGGACACCTTTCTCGGCCCGCGCCACCACCTCGCGCATGATGGGCGAGTGCGCCGCCATGGCGCCGGAGCGCAGATAATCGCCATAGGAAAAGCCGCCGGGAACCACGATCAGGTCCACCTGCGGCAGGTCGGCATCACGATGCCAGACCATCTGGGGCTTTTCGCCCATGGCGTGCTCAAGGGCCACGGCGACATCACGATCGCAGTTGGACCCGGGAAAGACGATGACGGCGGCCTTCATGGGGCGGCTGGGCAATCTCGTTTGAGGAAAGGGAGAACGAGGGCCTTTTCCGGCTTGGCCGAAACCTAAAGACCCCAGGCGCCCAATGCAAGGGGCGGGGTGGGGGTGGGGCATCAAGGAGGGGATTTACTTATATCATCACGAGATATAATTATAAGCGTCCACCAAGGCGAAGAGAGGAGAGCCGGAGCCATGAAAAGGAAGCGTTATGGACCACGCAGCCGACTTCTTCGTCCAGCTTGATGGCGTGTCATACCAAAGGCGGTTGATGGCTTCCATTAATCGCCTTTGGTTCAAACCCGACAGCACCTTGCGAAGCAAGGTGCGAGAGGGTGATACGGGCGGCAGATAATGGAAGCATTTAAACGCCGCCCGTATCATCCCAGTATGATTGCGGTCATTGGTATAGAATCGAATGCCGGTCGGTTCCGCCGAGCCCCCGTCGACCATCTGGTTTCAAGTATTCTTTAGCCTTTTTCGGTCCTGACGATACATGCCTCGTCCGGTTTGACAACGCACACGAGGTCGATTTGCCGGGGCGGTCGAATCCGGTGGCGTGGGATCGCTGGCACCGGTTCAGCAACGGAATCCTGGTGCCTTACCAAATTCAAGGACGTGGAAACGCTCTTGGACGATTTCTTCAAGGTCATTGCGGCGCATCTGCCGCCTTAGCCGAAACAGGAGAGCACGATGGAGAAGCGGCACGCCACGGTAGGCGTCACGACTCCGGAAGACATGAAGGCCCGCCTTTACGCGGCGGCGCGCGGTGAGCAGGCGTTCGACCCTGACGGGCCCAAGGTCTGGATGACGGTCGATGCCCTGATGCGCCTGCTCACCAAGGAAAACCGCGACCTGCTGGCGGTGATCGAACATGAACGCCCCCGGTCGGTGTCGGCCCTGGCGGAGCGGATGGGGCGGGAGCAGGGCAACGTCTCCCGCACCATCGCCAAGCTGGAGCGCGCCGGACTGGTGCGGCTGGTGCCGGAAGGCCGGGAAAAGCGGCCCGAGGTGGTAATCAAGCACCTGCGGATCGATCTGGACCTTGGCGAGGGGCGGTGTGACATTGTGGAGGCGGCTTAACGCCGCCTCATCTCACCAGATCCACGCCGGTACCGGCCCGTCGGACGGGAAGACCTGCTTCATGATGATCGGGCAGGCGTGCTGAAGCTCGAAGAAGTCCAGGCTGTCCAGCGCTGTCTTGTATACGGCGAAGGTGTGGGAAATGCCCCAGGTGGCGGCGGTGTCGAGCGGTGAGCCCCACAGCAACTCGCCGCACCAGCCGAACTTGCCGCTGTTGACAAAACGGTCGAGCTGCTCGTTGTTGAGGAACCAGCAGCCGGCGTGCGGCTGGGTCGTACGCTCGATGGTGTAGCTGCGGCCCAGGATGTTGACGGTCAGCTTGGCCGAGTCGAAGGTCTGGTTGCCGCCGCGATAGTCGTTGTAGACCTTGTTCGCCAGCGCTTTCTTCTCCGCCGGCTCGCCCACCGACAGCTCGTAGCGCTGGGGCTGGAACAGGCAGATCGGGTTCTTCGCCGCGTTATTGAACAGGCTCAGCTTGTCGAAGAACTGCGCGTCGTGGATGACCAGATCGTCTTCGAAATAGGCGTAATAATCGTATTGCCCCCTCATCTCCTTCAGAAGGCGATGGCATTCGAAGCCCAGGTACAACGGCTCGACATCAGTGGCGACGTGGTGCCGGTACATATCGGCCGGCACCTGGATGTCGTCCAGCAGGTGCTTGTCCGGTACCGTCACCACGACGATGTCCAGGTCAAGGCCGATGGATGGCACCGGCTCCAGGCACTTGCCGATGTGGCTGACCGCGTAATTCCGCTTGCGGCTGAACAGCGTGTGCAACTGCACCAGGGCCGTTTCCAGTGCGGCGGCGCGCAGAGGGCGCTGGGAGCCGCGGTGGGAGCCGTGACGGGCGTCCTCGGCGCGGGCGGCGAAGAAATGGGGGATGGTGATCAGGATACGCATGACTGCCGACACTAGCCAACCCCGCCGCCATCC
>DASPMK010000348.1:0-2705 GCA_035627075.1 Azospirillaceae bacterium | reverse complement strand
GATGCGGTCTTGGTCGAGCTCGTTTCCGCGGGGTTGTCCGGCATCGGCGAGCCGGTCGAGCGCGGAGCGACCTGGACGACCGACGCGCCGTTCCGCGAAACGGCAGCGGCGATCGGGTTGGCCCGCGCCGAGGGCATCCTGGCCGTCGAGATGGAGGCGGCGGCGCTCTATGCCTTCGCCCGCGCGCGGCGGAAGCCTGTCCTCTGCTTCGCCCACGTCACCAACCAGATGGGCCTGGCTGAAGGCGATTTCGAGAAGGGCGAGGCGAATGGTGCAAAGGCCGCGCTGGCCCTGGTCCATGCTGCCGCCGACGCTTGGCAGCAATCCTGTTCCGTAGGATAGCGGCGGGACGAGCGGAGTTCACAGCCCTAAGAGTCCGTTTGACAACCGCTTCAGTGGCAGACTCGCCGGAGTAGCAGGCTTGCCATAGCGAGTTGTATCATGCCCTTGGAGACGTCGATCCGCGCTTCGTAATCACGGACCAAGCGTCTCCAGCGGGTCATCCACCCGAAGGTCCGTTCGACACTCCTCCGTACAATGTTGCCCAGGATCGTTGTTTCGCGTCCCATCGTGGCCTCCGGGAGGAGGTGGGATGCGAAAGACGATCTCGACCTGCCCGTCATCGATCTCGATGCGGCGGATCATGAGCCGGATGATGTCGCGTTTCGCGGCCCAGTCGAGTTGGTCGAGGCCATCGGAAACCTTGGCTGCAAAATCTTCCAGGCGGCCCACCACCATGGTGATGTCGCGCGCGGCCGCCACGGTGTCGGCCAGCGTCTTGCGTTGTTCCTCGAGTTGGGCCACACGCGACCGCAGGTCGGTGACGCGAGGCCCAAACTCGGCCCGCTCGACCAGGCCCTCGGCATAGCCATCGACCAACCGCCCGATGCCTCGCCGCAGTGCGCTGATCCGGCGGTCGAGTTCCTCAACATCGACGTCCGCCCGGCTTCCGGCGGCGACCTCGCCAAGCCGGCGTTGGTATTCGTCGGCCACCCGGGCGGGATCGCGCAACACGGCCGCGACTTCCGCCCACACGGCCGTTTCAAGTCGGTCGCTGCGGACCGGGCGATTGGCGCACACCGCGCCGCCGTCGAACCGATGACCGTCGGTGCCGATGCAGCGGTACGCGCCGTAGCCGAACGGGCTCGGGCGGTATCGTTCGCTCAGCCCGGGCGTCGCCTTGCCGTAGTAGGCGTACCCGCAACGCCGGCACACCACCAAACCCTGGAGGATCCAGCCCGGCCCGCGGGTCTGCTCGCGCTTGCGGCGCCGGTTCTCCGTCAGTTGGGCGCGCGCCGCTTCCGCCACCGCGGCGTCGACGATGGCCGGCACAGGCACGGGCACCTGCTCCTCGACCGGCACCGGCACGCGCGTCGTCGGGCGCACGGCCCGAGCCAGGTTGTGGTTGCGGACCGGGCGCAGCCGGGGCCCAGGCTCGACCGCGTGAAAGCGACCGTACATGGCCGTTCCGGTATAGGCCGGGTTCTCGATCATGCCGTGCAGGGTGGAGGCCCACCAGCGCGGCGTGCCGGAGCGGGTTGGACACCCCGTGTTCTGGAGCCGCCGGCAGACCTCACGCAGGCTGAGCCGTTCCAGCCCAACCCAGGCGAAAATCAAACGGACGATGCGCGCCTCCTCCGGCACGATCTCGAACCGCGCCACCCCGCCGCCCCGCTCACGGGTCACATACCGGTAGCCATAGGGCGCTCCGGCGAAAGCGCTGACCGAGCCGGTGCGCGCGGCATGGCGGCGCCCCCGCCGCCCCCGTTCCAGGATCTGTGCGCGCTCGTACTCGGCGACGACGCCCTGGATCTGGAGCAGCAGATCGTCCTCGGGGCTGGCTCCGATCGGACGATTGAGAAAGCAGACCTCCACGCCGGCCCGCCGGAACTCCTCCACCAGCAGCGCTTGGTGCGCATGCCGACGGGCGAGGCGGTCGGGGGCGAGGACATAAACACGGTCCACCTGCCCGGCGGCGATGCCGTCGCGCAGCCGCTCCAGAGCGGGCCGCCGGAGGGTGGCGCCGCTGTGGCCGTCATCCACGAACTCGAGATCCGGGTCCAGCACGGCACCGTCAACCCGGATCCGCTCCCGCAGCGCAGCCACTTGGCTGGCGATGGTGTTGTCGCGCGCCTGCGCTTCGCTGGACACCCGCGCATAAAACGCGGCCCGAGGGTCAGCCATGCTCAGCCTCCTTCCTGTCGCTTGGTCGGATTGCTTCGTCCGTCCGGCACTTCAGAGGTCGAGCGGCGGTCTTGCGCAGGATCGGAACAACCCGGGCGAACGCCTCGGCTAGGCATTGCGGGCTCAGGCGCGTGTTCTCGAACGAAACCCGCGCAACGACGACAGGAGGTTCCCTCGACCGGCCCATGGGCATCTCCGCCGGCGCCGAGGGCGCCCCCGGGGCGACGCTGATTCAACCGCGGGAGAGCAGGGGTGTCGCGCCGCCGGCCTGCCAGTTGGGATCGCTCCACCACGGTGGACCACTCGAAGCGGAAACGCGCAACATTGTCCGGCGGAGTACCACCCACCGCCGCGGAACGACCTTGAAGCCGGGATCGCTGTCGGTGCGGCGGACCACCTCGATGGTGAAGTCGAGGAAGGCGGCCTTGTCCATCAGCTTGGTCCGGTCATAGGCGCTGTCGGCGAACAGATGCTTCATCCACGGCCAGCGCTTGCGCAGCGCGTCCAGGATCTGCTGCGCA
>DASPMK010000347.1:0-10870 GCA_035627075.1 Azospirillaceae bacterium | reverse complement strand
CCAGCGGGACGAGTACCCGGTCGTCTCGGCCACGACCGTCGCCGCCCGCCCCGAGGTCAGCAACCAGATGATCTGAAGATGCGTTCGCTTGATCGGGTCCGGTTCGTCCCGGTACCGCTGAGACAACTCTTCCGCCGTCAGGTGCTCAACAAGATGGACCTTGCTTCCCATCCCACTCAAATGGCCGGCAAACCTGTTCAGTGGAAGCCTTCAAACGCCGCCGGTATCAGACAGGACCTGCTTTATGGACATGACAAAGGCCGGTCACCGAACTCCCGGTGACCGGCCTTTGTCGGAAAAGATCGGGAAAGGGATGTCAGGAACCGTAATGGCGCCAGTGGGCAAAGGCCTCGGCCAGCCATTCGGCAAACCGGGCCACCGGGGTTTCCGGGTGCCCTTCACGGGAATCCACAAACCGTCCGGCATGGATGAGCGCGGCGCGAGCCAACCGTTCCGGACCCGGACACCCCTCGCCTTCGATGCGGAACCGGCTGATGGTCCGAGTCAGTTCGCGGACGGCGGTGATTGGTGGAACGTACATCATGAATCGCGCGCTGTCCCACGGATCGAAATGGCAGCGCGCGAACATCGTGGCAATGGTCACCGGCGTGCCGTTGCCTTCGTGCCCGATCACGAAGTCGAGCAGGCGTTCAGCCCGCACCTCAACCGCTTCGGACCACCCGGCCACGGCCGTGATAATGGGATTCTGCAAAACCGCCTCCAGATCCTCGCATCCTATCGGGCGTGCGCTCGCGACCTCATTTGTTTGCCCCACAAACCAAGTCAAGTGCCTCGCCAACAGGCCGGCGAATGGCCGATTGCCAGGTTTTTGGTGGAAGCCCAACATTTCCGGCCAAGCGACCGCGTCCGTTCGATAAGCAAGCAAGTCCCGTGTCTGGAAGGCGGAATTCAGCCAACCATCTGCTGTTGGAGGAAATTGGCGGTGACGAGGTCCATGGTGTTGCGGTGGTTCAGGAACCAGTCCGGCACCGCCTCGGCCACGTAGGCCCGCGCCATGGCCAGCCGCCCGGACTTGGCCGCCGCCAACAGCCCCCGCATCTCGCCCAGCACTCGCGTGTGCTCGCCGGAATGGCAGCCGTAGGCGAAGAAGCCGGTTTTCTGCATCAGTTCCTCCTCGCGGCCAAAATGCTCGGCCAAATGCTCGACGAAGGCATCGAACAGCGCGGGAAACGTGGCGTCGTCAGCGGCCAGCAAGGCCCCGAGTTGCTCGACGGTGACGCGGTGGTCCTCGTCTATCACGTCGACACCCACGTTCAGGTCGTCGCTCCAAGTCAGGGCGGCCATGCCACATGCACTCCAAGGGGATTGTCGCTGGGGCTGGTTTTACAACAGTTTGGATGGGTGCGATTTGACCATAATCAAGCGCCGCCGAATCCGCCGCCCCCCGGCGTTTCGATGACAAAGGTGTCACCTGCCGCCATGTCGGTACGATCGGTGGCTTTCAACTCCTGGCGCCGTCCGTCGGCCCGCTCGACCCACGCCCGCCCCACCGCTCCGGCCGCGCCGCCCGACAGGCCGAAAGGCGGCACCCGGCGGTGGTTGGACAGGATGGCGGCAGCCATCGGCTCCAGGAAGCGGATACGGCGAACCGCGCCGTCGCCGCCGCGGTGCCGTCCCGTGCCGCCGGAGCCCCGGCGGATGCGGAAGGACTCCACCAGCACCGGAAAGCGCCATTCCAGCACCTCCGGATCGGTCAGCCGCGAATTGGTCATATGGGTGTGAACGGCATCGGTGCCGTCGAAGTCCGGACCGGCGCCCGAGCCGCCGCAGATGGTTTCGTAATATTGATGCGCGCCGTTGCCGAAGGTGAAGTTGTTCATCGTTCCCTGCGCCGACGCCATGACACCCAACGCGCCATAGAGCGCGTCGGTGATGCCCTGGGAGGTTTCGACGTTGCCGGCCACCACCGCCGCCGGGGGGCGTGGCCGCAGCATCGATCCCTCGGGAATGATGATGCGGACAGGCTTCAAACAGCCCTCGTTCATCGGTATGTCGTCGTCCACCAGGGTGCGGAAGACATAGAGCACCGCCGCCCGGCACACCGCCGAGGGGGCGTTGAAGTTGTCGGGCAGTTGCTCCGAGGTGCCGGTGAAATCCACCGTCGCCGCGCGGGTCGCCCGGTCGATGGACACCTTGACCCGGATATGGGCGCCGTTGTCCAGTTCCTGGTCGAACCCGCCGTCCTTCAGCACCTCGAGGACGCGGCGCACCTGCTCCTCGGCGTTGTCCTGGACGTGGCCCATATAGGCCCGCACCACGTCCAGCCCGAACTGCCCGACCATGCGGCGCAGCTCATGCACACCCTTCTCATTGGCGGCGATCTGCGCCTTCAGGTCGCCCAGGTTGCGCGGGATGTTGCGCGCCGGCCAGCGCCCCGACAACAACAGCGCCACCGCTTCTCTCTCCAGGAGCCGCCCGCCATCGACCAGTTGGAAATTGTCGATGAGGACGCCCTCCTCCTCGATCACCCGGCTGTCGGGCGGCATGGAACCGGGGGTGATGCCGCCGACATCGGCGTGATGCCCGCGTGACGCCACCCAGAACAGCAACTCCCGCCCGGCCTCATCGAATACCGGGGTGATGACGGTGATGTCCGGCAGGTGGGTGCCGCCGTGATAGGGATCGTTGAGCATGAAGACGTCGCCGGGCTTCAGGCTGGCCCGCCGGGCCTCCAGCACCGCGCGCACGCTCTCCCCCATGGAGCCCAGATGCACCGGCATGTGTGGCGCGTTGGCGATCAGCCCGCCGCCCTCGTCGAACAGGGCGCAGGAAAAATCCAGCCGCTCCTTGATATTCACGGAATAGGCGGTGTTCTCCAGAGTGAAGCCCATCTGCTCGGCGATGGACATGAACAGGTTATTGAACACCTCCAGCATCACCGGGTCCACCGAGGTGCCGACGGCCAGCCGTTGCGGCAGCGCGACCACGCGGGTCATCACCAGATGATTGCGCCTGGTGATCCCGGCCCGCCAGCCGGGCTCGACCACCGTGGTGGCGGTGCGCTCGCGCAGAATGGCCGGTCCATCGATGTGGGTGCCGGGGGCCAGGGCGTCGCGGTCGTAGACGGGGGTCCGGTGCGCGGTGCCGGCCATGTGGGACTCGATGACGGCCAGCGGATCAAGGTGAGGCGGGGCGTCCTCCGCCGCCAGGATCGGGTCGGCCACCGCCTCGGTGGCGCCGATCACCTCCACCGATACCGCCTCGATCACCAGCCCCCTGTCGGGGGCGATGAAGCCGTAGCGCTGACGGTGCCCGGCCTCGAAATTGGCCGTGATGCCCGAGAAGTCGGCCCACTCCACCACCAGTGGCGTGTCGGTCCCTTCGTACTTCAGGTGCAGCCGGCGCACCGCGCGCACCCGCGACGGCTCGATCCCCTGCTCCGCCAGTTCGGCCCGCCCCTGGGCTTCCAGATCGGCCAGTTCCGCCGCCAGACCGGCCATGCGCTCGGGCGCCAGCAGAGCCTCCACCGCCTTCTCGCGCATCGCCACGGTGTCGGCGAGGCCCATGCCGTAGGCCGACAGCACGCCGGCATAGGGATGGATGAACACCGTGGTCATGCCCAACGCGTCGGCCACCAGGCAGGCGTGCTGCCCGCCCGCCCCACCGAAGCAGGTCAGCGCATAGCGAGTGACGTCGTAGCCCCGCTGCACCGAAATCTTCTTGATGGCGTTGGCCATGTTCTCGACAGCGATCTTGAGGAAGCCGTCGGCCACCTCCACCGGCGTGCGGGTATTGCCGGTCCGGGCGCGGATGTCGGCGGCCAACACCTTGAACTTCGCCCGCACCACCTCGGCGTCGAGCGGCTGGTCGGCACCGGGGCCAAAGACCTGGGGGAAGAAATCGGGATGCAGCTTGCCGACCATGACGTTGCAATCGGTTACCGTCAGCGGCCCGCCGCGCCGATAGCACGCCGGTCCCGGATCGGCCCCGGCCGATTCCGGCCCGACACGGTAGCGCGAGCCATCGAACGAGCAGATGGAACCGCCGCCCGCCGCTACCGTGTGAATGTGCATCATCGGCGCGCGCAGCCGCACCCCGGCCACCACCGTCTCGAAGGCCCGCTCGTACTCGCCGGCATAATGCGACACGTCGGTGGAGGTGCCGCCCATGTCGAAGCCGATGATGCGGCCGAAGCCGCCCATGCTGCTGGTCTTGACCGCGCCGACGATGCCGCCCGCCGGCCCCGACAGGATGGAATCCTTACCCTGGAAGCGGCGGGCGTCGGTCAGCCCGCCGTTCGACTGCATGAACATCAGCCGCACGTCGCCCAACTCCCCCGCCACCCGGTCGACGTAGCGGCGCAGGATCGGCGAGAGATAGGCGTCCACCACCGTGGTGTCACCGCGCCCGACGATCTTCATCAGCGGACTGACGCGATGGCTGAGGGAAATCTGGGTGAAGCCCGCGTCCCGCGCCGCCGCCTCAACCGCCCGCTCATGCTCGGGAAAGCGATAGCCGTGCATCAGGACGATGGCGCAGGCGCGGAAACCCTGGGCATGGGCGTCGGCCAGGGCGTGTTGGACGGCGGCCAAATCCAGCGGCTTTTCCACCGTCCCGTCGGCGCGCACCCGCTCCGCCACCTCCACCACCTTTTCATAAAGCAGTTCGGGCAGAACGATCCGGCGGGCGAAGATGTCGGGCCGCGCCTGATAACCGATGCGCAGTTGATCGGCAAACCCCTCGGTGATCAGCAGCAGCGTACGCTCGCCCTTGCGCTCCAGCAGGGCGTTGGTGGCGACGGTGGTGCCCATCTTGACCGCCTCGATCCGGTCGGCCGGAAAGGGTTCGCCGGGCTGAAGCCCCAACAGGTCGCGGATGCCCTGGACGGCGGCGTCCTGGTAGCGTTCGGGGTTTTCGGACAGGAGTTTGTGGGTGACGAGACCACCGCCCGGCCGCCGGGCGACGATGTCGGTAAAGGTGCCGCCCCGATCAATCCAAAACTGCCAGCGGGCTTGGTTATCGTTCATCGTTTCCTCCTGTCCCGTGCGGAGGATAGTGGAAGTTTCGCAGCGAAGGTCAATCGGGCAACGGCGCTGCCACGGAACCACCGGCAATTCGCTGCCGTCCTTGACGAGGACCATGGTGTGGCCCATCGTTCCCACTCATGACTTCCCAGGGGTGGAAAAGGTTCCGCCATGCTCGTGCGCTTTTGGGGCACCTTCGGCTCGCTGCCGGCCCCGGTTTCGGCCACTGACGTTCGCGGCAAACTCCGCGCCGCGCTGACGGCTGCCGCCGGACGGACCTTCGCCGGGGACGCCGAGCTTGACGCCTTCATCGACGGCGAACTTACCTTCGACGTGCGGGGAACCTATGGCGGCGATACCTCGTGCGTGGAGCTGACGACCGGCGGCGATGACTATGTGATCTGCGATGCCGGCTCGGGCCTGCGCACCTTCGGGGAGCGACTGGTGGCCGAACGCGGCCCCACCGGCCACACTATCCACCTGTTTCAGTCGCATCTGCACTGGGACCACCTCATGGGGTTCCCATTCTTCGTGCCGGCCTACATTTCCGGCAACCGGATTATCGTCTACGGCTGCCACGCCAATATTCGGGAAGCCTATCAGGTGCAGATGTCGGCACCTTTTTTTCCAGTGGACTTCAGCCGTCTCGGCGCATCGGTGGAGTTCGTGCGGCTGGAACCCGGCCAGGATTATCAAATCGCCGGCCTGACCATGCGCGCCATGAAACAGTATCATGCCGGTGATTCCTACGGCTTCCGCTTCAGCCGCAACGGCAAGACGGTGATCTACGCCACCGATTCAGAGCACAAATTCCGCCGCCCCGAAGATCGCCAGCCGTTCATCGATTTCTTCCGCGACGCCGATCTCCTGATCTTCGACGCCATGTACACGCTGGTCGAGTCGCTCACCCTGAAGGAAGATTGGGGACATTCCTCCAACGTGGTGGGGATCGAACTGGCCCAGGCGGCGGGAGTGAGAATGCTGGCGCTGTTCCATCACGACCCGTCGGCCGGCGATGGCACCATCACCCGCCGCTATCAGGACTCCCAACGCTACCAACGCCTGACCGGCGAGCGGATGGTCGAGGTGATCACCGCCTACGACGGGCTTGAGGTAACGGTCTGATCATGCTCACGCGCTCCCTTCGGGCAGATCCCCGAAGATCAGGCAGGTGCTGTTCAGGAATTCCTTCGCCACGTTGAGGTTGATGGTCCCGCCGCCGAGGTCGATGACGACACCTCCCCTGCCATTGTCCTGGGTGGTGTCCAGCACAGCCTGGAGATTGCCGTAGGTAAAGACCAGCCGGTCGTTGACCGGATCAAAATCGGTGACGATGTCGTCCCCGACCCACGGATGGTCGCCCCGCAAACCCGGTCGTTCGGCAAAGAACAGATCGCCGCCCGCCCCTCCGGTCAGGACATCGTTGCCCGATCCGCCAAAAAGCGAGTCGCGCCCTTGGCCGCCTTCCAGGACGTCGTTGCCGTGCCCGCCCGTCAGCACGTCGTTGCCGCCCAGCCCCGCCAGCGTATCGCTTCCCGTCGAGCCGATCATGGTGTTGCCGCTTCCGTTCCCCTGGCCGGTAACGCCGGCGGGAGCCGCCGTGAAATCGAGAATCTCGATATGGCCGCCGAGCGTGAAGCTTACCGAAGCAAAGACGGTGTCGATCCCGCCGGACGTCACGTCCACCGCCATATCGGCGGCATCGTCCACCATGTAGATATCGTTCCCCGCCCCGCCATGCAGGGAGTCCGCCCCCGCTCCGCCGTCGAGCCGGTCTCTTCCCTCTCCGCCCAGCAGAATGTCGTCGCCGTCACCACCCAGAAGCGTATCGCCACCGGCCCCGCCGGCCATGCTGTCGTTGCCCGTCGCCCCCACGAGATAGTCGTCGCCGGTGTCGCCGACCATGCTGTCGTCACCCGGGCCGGCGAGCAGCCGGTCGTCGCCGTCGCCGCCATCCAGGAAATCATTGCCGGCGTTGCCGGTGATCGTGTCCGTTCCGGCGTTGCCGATCAGAGTGTTGCCCCCCCTGTCGCCCACCAGTTGGTCGCCGTAGGCGCCGCCGATCAGGTTCTCGATGCCAATGAGGCGGTCCTGGCCGCGATCGGGGCCGGCGTTGATGGACAGGCCACCGACATCGAGACGATCGACATCCGCCAGGATGGCCCCGCCGAAAGCCGAATAGTCGGCCCAATCGAACCCCGTCCCGCCGATCAGCGTGTCGTCGCCGGGGCCGCCGATCAGGGAGTCGTTGCCAGCGCCGCCATTCAGCACGTCTTCGGCGCCGTAACCGTAGAGGCGGTCGTCACCGGCCAGCCCACGCAATGTATTGTAGGCATCGCTGCCATGCAGATTGTCGTTGTTGGCGGTACCAATCCGCGTCTGCGCGCGGCTTCGGATGGGATGGGGCGACATCGGGCGGCAATGGTTGGTTTCACCAGGATTCTCGCTACCAGAAGGCGCCCCGCCCCGTCACTCGGTATTATTTACCCCAAGTTCAGACGGACGGACGGCTCCCCGCCCCCTAGACCTGACGGCTGCGCAACGCGCTCAAACGGTCCTGAATTTTGTTCGACCGGACAGCGGTGCCCGACACCGCCGCCATGGCCTGGGCGATGTTGGGATCGTCCTGTTCCGGCTTGGTCGGGGTCAGAAGCTTGGCCTTGGCGTTGGCGGCCTCGGCCGAGGCCAGCTCCTTGGCGGCCTGGTCCTGCATGGCCTTCAGCGCCACGTTGAGGCTGGAGGTGGCGCTGGTGAGACCGGCGGCACGGCGGGCGGCCTCGGCCTTCTGCTCGGCCATATCCCGCTGCTGCACGGCGCGGCCCATGTCGCGATGGGCGCGCTGCAATTCGCTGCGTGCCTGCTTCAGCTTGCCACCGGCGTCGGCGTAGGCCTTTTCCAGCATCTCCAGGAACTCCTTGGCGTCGCGCTCGTCCTGGGCCTCGCGATCGAGTTCCGGCGCCATCTGCTCCAACATGCCGACCAGCGTTTCCAGGCTCCTTTCCAGCGCCGCCTTGCGGCCGGGATCGACCTCGGCGTCCAACTGACGCTGAAGCTGTTCGGCGGCAGCCATGCGCTGGCTCGACAGAGCCTGGATGGCATCGGCCTCCTTGCGCTCGCGCTCGTACGCCTGCCGCGCCTCGGCCACCTGCCGGCCGAGGTCGTCCAGGTGTTCCTCCATGGCGCGCAATTCCGCCTCGGTGGCGGCCTGGGGGTCCCACCGGACCAGGGTTTCCAGCGCCCCCTGGACTGCCTGATCGGTCTTGACGCCGATAAGGTTGCGGATGAACGGGATCATGAATTCCTCCGAAAGTGTTCTGTCGGTTTCGGCCGTTACCCGGCCATGGCGCCAGCGTTCAACAACGCCAGCGCAATCTGCACACCCACCAGCGCCGAGGCCGCCGCGGTATTCCCCGCCTCGATCCGTTCGCGCAGCCCCCCCAGCATAAGGGTAGCGATGCCGAAGGCCAGCAGCTGGATCACCAGCGCCACCGCTCCCCACAACAGGATGTCCAGCACGGCATAGCTGGTGGCCAGCGTGGCGGCCAAGGGGATGGCCAGCGCCACCACCGTGCCGGCCAGCACCACTCCGGCCGCCACATTGCCCTCACCCACCAGCCGGCGTTCGTGGAACGGGGTGATCGCCATATAGAGCACCACGCCCAAGCCCAACAACGTCAGCGTGGCCAGGAAATGGCCCAGCAGCACCGGCAGGCCGGTTTCCAGGGTGGTCAGCAGCAGGCGAAAAATATTGTCTTGCGGCATGGATGCCTCACGAAAGCGACAGGGCGGCGGGATTGACATCGATGCCGGCATAGAGCCTGACCGAGGCTTGCCCCTCCTCCTCGTCCACGGCGGCCAGGAGGTATTCGGTTTCGGGCGCCGGGGCGGTCAGGCCGGTGGGAGCGGCGTAGAGCATGGCGGTCTGGGTGAGGATGCGCATGCCCTGGACGGTGTTCATGGTTTCCGTGATCGTGACCGGCTCGACGCGGGCCTCGCCCGGCGACCAGACGCGGGCGTAGAGCTTGCCGTCCTTGGTCTGGAACTGCGGCCAGCCGATCATGCCCTCGGTGGGGTCGAGCCAGAATCCCCACTCCTCCTCACTGGCCGGCACCACCTCGTCATAGAGGCGGAAGAACCGGCACTCGTCGGGCTGGCTGTTGGCATCCAGGTGCAGTTGGAAGAAGCCCCGGCCTTCGGGCAGGTGCAGACGGTGGAAGGCAGCGCCCCGCGCCGTTACCGTGCCCACCGCCTCCACGCTGACCAGGGTGTTGGTGCCCGATACGTCGGTCGGCGGCTCCACCTTGGTTGCCCCCTGCGCCAGGATGAAGGGCGTGGGGTCGAGCGTGATGGCCATGCCGACGCGGAACAGCGATGGCGTATAGCCCTCGCCGGACAGCTTATGCCGGATGATGCCGGCGGCCGAGCGGATGTTGCCCACGTTGGAATCTCCTGCCGAAGAACGACGGCCCCCGGCGGCCTGCCGACGGGCGCGCCACAAGATGAACAGCACCCCGCCGCCGATGATCAGCACCACCGGCACCACCCCGCCGATGGCCGGCAACGCCACGCCCGGAGTGCGCCGGTCGACATCGTCGGCCAGCGCCACTTCGGCCGGCACGTCGGGTGGGATGTAGTCGGGATCGCGGGGCCGGCCCTGCATCTGGGCCACCTGGGAGTCGAGCTGGCCGAGCTTGCTCTTCAGGTCGGGGGTGTCCTGGGCCAACCGCTCGGCCTCGCTCCGCCATGCCTGGACGCCGGGGTCGCTCTGGTGGTTGTAGAACCACGCCGCGTGGCCGGGGCTGGTCAGGTTGTCGAGAAGGAACCACAAGAAAAGACCGTCCCACAACCCGAAGCTGGGGCGCGATCCATAGGCGTAGCGTGGCGGCGACCAGCCGCGCGAACCGAACCAGCCGCCGTCGCGGGGGTAGTCGTAGTCGCCACCCGACCGCGGCACGCGGATATCCGGCCCGCTGGGCCGGGTTGGCGCGACAGGGGGTTGTTGCTGGGCGCGGTAGCGGCTGAGCGCGTCGCCCGCCGACCGGCGGGACAGGGCGGCATCGCCGGGCGACGATGGCGCGCCGAAGGAAAATCCGCCCTGCGATGGCCGGCTGTAGCCGCCACTGACGGACGGGGTGCGCGACGAAGAGCTGCCAACGGATGGCGTGCGGGCGGAAAAGCCCCCCGATGGCCGGGAATAGCCGCTTGACGAACGCGACCGCGCCTGCGCGTCCTCCGCGACGACAAGGGTCGCCAGGAACGCCCCCGCCACCGGCGTCAGCGCCAGCAGCAGGCTTAGAAAAAGCGCCCCTGTCTTATGTCGGATCGCTTTGACCGGCATGGCCCCCCGGACCTGTCCTACGATTCGCGGATGATTACTTTCATTATCCATGAACCGTATCACCTTTTCGATGAATGCGTTAGCATTGATCGAAAAGGTGATACGGATGAAAGGTCCAAAGCCTAGGTCCTGTCTGACGCCGGCGTTGCTGGAGACGGGGGCCGAAGGACACCCCATTTCCACTCGCCAGTCATCGCGCCCCCCGCGATATCTCCCCTGGCGAAAGCAACCCGATAACCCTTTGCAGGAGGAGCCAGTCGATTTGGCGCAGTCTGGTCGCGTAATAGGCCATAGGTTACCGCCACCAGCAGGGTGCGGCCTTAGAATCTGTCCGACAAGATGCTTGACCCTATCCGGGCCTTCACGTCACACCGTCGTCATGGCCGGACTTGATCCGGCCCTCCCCCTTATACCGACGAGCGATTGAAATGACTTTTCAATCGCTCGTCGGTCGCCGCGACCGCGGCGGCGCGCCCGCGTGGGCGCGAAAGCCAAGCGCGCGGAGGCGCGCGCCCGGCGTTTGAGGGCAAAGGCGAGTCCCTTCAGG
>DASPMK010000346.1:0-2385 GCA_035627075.1 Azospirillaceae bacterium | reverse complement strand
ATGGTCGCGGAGGAAACGCCGCAACGACAACAACCAAGACGACCACATGCACACGACCCTCTTTACCCATCCGGCCTGCCTTGAACACGATACGGGGCTTGGCCACCCCGAATGCCCGGAACGCTTGAAGGCGGTGCTGAGCGCGCTTGAATCGGAGGACTTTTTTCTCCTGGAGCGTCAGGAAGCACCACTGGCCACCATTGACCAGATCGCCCGCGTCCATCCCCGCGACTATATCGAGCGCGTTTTCGCCGCCGTTCCCGAAACCGGCCATGCCGGCATCGACGACGACACCATCTTGTCGCCCAAGTCGGGCGAGGCGGCGCTGCGGGCGGCCGGCGCGGTCTGCGCCGCCGTCGATTCCGTCTGCACCGGCCAGTCGCGCAACGCGTTTTGCGCGGTACGCCCGCCCGGCCACCATGCCGAGCGCGCCAAGGCCATGGGTTTTTGCCTGTTCAACAATGTCGCGGTGGCGGCGGTGCATGCCCGCGAGGTCCACGGCATGCGGCGCGTCGCCATCATGGATTTCGACGTCCACCACGGCAACGGCACGCAGGACATCTTCTACGACGACCCGTTGACGATGTACTGCTCGACCCATCAGGCGCACATCTACCCCGATACCGGCAAGGCCGACGAAAAGGGCAAGTACGACAACATCGTCAACGCCCCTCTGCCGGCCATGGCTGGTTCGCCGGAGTTCCGGCACGCCATGTCGACGATCATTCTGCCGGCCATCGACCACTTCAAGCCGGACATGATCCTGATCTCGGCCGGGTTCGACGCCCACTACCGCGACCCGCTGGCCAGCCTCCATCTGATGGACGACGACTTCGTCTGGGCCACCCGCAAGCTGGGCGAGTTGGCCCGCGAATACTGCGGCGCCCGCATCGTGTCGGTGCTGGAAGGCGGCTACAACCTGAACGCACTGGCCTCGGCCTCGGCGGCGCATGTGCGCGAATTGATGGCGTCGTGACGAATCAGGTTTCCTGTCCTTATAATCAAGACTTTATTCCTTGATGTTCGGCGCGCTCCATGGCAGGATCGCCTTTTGTGATTCTGTCATGGAGCGCCGCCGTGTTCATTTCCGCCAAATCCACCCCGCCTCGCGCCATCGGCGCCCTGGCCACGGAGGGTGCTCCGCCCGCGTCGCGCCGCCCGTCCGTCCAGTGGGATACCGTCGCCGTGATGCTCGGGCGCGGCGCCACGGTGACGGGGGTGGCGGAGCATTTCGGCGTCTCGCGGGTCACCGTCTGGCGCCGGATGCGCGCCGACGACCGCTTCCGGCGGCTGGTCGAGGAGACGCAGGCCAACGCCCGTGCCGAAGCCGCGGGCCGGGTCGAGGATCTGCGCGAGGATGTCGCCAGGCAACTGAGGCGGCTGGTAAAGGCCGGTAACGTCCGCGTTGTCCTGTGGCTGGCCAAGGAGTTGGGCGTGGTCCGCCGCGACTACGCCGGAATGTTGGCCGAGGTCGCGGCCACCCCTTCGGTGTTCGAGGCCACCCCTTCGGTGTTCGAGGCCGCCCCTTCGGTGGTCGAGGCCGCCCCTTCGGTGGTCGAGGATGCAACACCGGCGGAAAACGCGCGGAATTATGTAGCACCCGCCACCGCTCACCCCATCCATCAGCACCCCAACTCTCGGTATCCTTAAGCCTGCCACCAAGGGGCAGGTATGGACGACGACATAGCCATAGCGGTGCTGGAAGCCCGGCGCCAGGAGCTTCGGGGCGAACTGGCCGCGCTGGAGAAGCATCGCACCCGTCTCCGCGCCGATCTGCGCCACATCGACGGCGCCCTGGCCCAGATCATCGGCCAACCCCAGCGCCAGCCTTGGCTTACCAACCTTCCCCGGCCGACAGGACCGCTCCCCCGGCCCGTCCGCATCGACCGCTGGTTCAAGGGCGGGGAGTTCAGCCGGTTGCTGCTGGACGCGCTACGAAAGGCCGGCAGCGCCAGCACGGGACAGTTGGCGCGGGCGGTGTGCAAGGGGCGCGAGGTGCCGGCCTGGGCGGTGCCGGTGGTCACCAGAGCGGCGGAAAGGACCTTGAGGCGGTTCGCGCGGCGGGGTGTGGTGGAGGCGGCCGGCGCCGGCCTGTGGGGGGCTGATTAGGCGGCCTTGCGGGCGCGCTGCCAATAGCCGCAGAAGTCGACGCTCGGGGCGTTGGCCGCCACCAGCGTCACCACCGCCTTGAACTGCTCGCCGTTGCTCTGGCGGCGGCGATCCTCACGGAAGGCGGCTTCCTGGGCGTAGCGGCGCAGGTACTTATCGCTGATGCGGTGGTGATTGTCAGTGCCGGTTGAATACTCCCCAAAAGTGGCGGCTGAAAAATCCCCAGGCTGACGCAACGGCACGGCTCCGGGGCGTACGCCCCGGAGCCGTGCGGCC
>DASPMK010000345.1:0-6612 GCA_035627075.1 Azospirillaceae bacterium | reverse complement strand
GGCATCATCACCGTCCGCCCGGTTGCCCTCGCGTCACGCGGGTGAGGAAGTCCAGCGTGCGGGCGATGGAGTCGTCGCGCGCCGCGCCGGGCTGGCGGTCGAAACCGTGGCCGGCGTTGGCGTAGAAGCGGATGTCGATGTCGCCGCCCTCGGTTCGGGCGGTGTGGACCAACTTGTCGCAATGGGGGTGGGGCGGGGTTCGGGTGTCGGCGCCGCCGACAAACAGGCGGACCGGGCCATAGACCCGGTATCCGACCGGCCGGTAGCGATTCTGGAACTCGCAGCCGGGATAGAAAGCGACCCCGGCGCGGAACCCCTGGGGCCAGTTGCCGCCGAGAATCGCCGTCGCCGGCCCGTTGGCGGCCATGGCCGACAGGGCGGCGTTGGCGCCGCTGGCAAAGCCCATGAGCGCGATGGCGTCGTCCCGCACTTCAGGCCGCCCGCGCAGCCAGCGGAGCGCGGCATAAGCGTCGAGCGGGCGGACCGTCGTCTCGTCGATGGTGTCCTGTCGCTGGTCATCGGGCATGTCGCAGACGCTGGTGAGTTTGTTGGGCTCCGCGTCCGTCCGGTTGGCGAAACGGGAGCGGAAGCCGTCCACGAGCAGCACCAGGAAACCCCGCTGGGTCAGGCGCTGCGCCCACTCGCGGTAAGGCCGGCTGATAACCGTGGCGTCGTACGGCTCGCCCGCGTAGACGCCGCGGCAGCCATGCATCACCACGATGGACGGAAACGGCCCCTTGCCGTCGGGTATCCAGAGGTAGCCGTTGAGGGAGGTGTGGGCATCGTCGAGGCTGTCGAAGGTGGCGACCGCGTCCGGGTCGGGCAGGTCCGTCTGGGCCGTCGCCGGCAGGGCGAAGCCCAACGCCAGGGCAAGGGCGGCGAGAAGGCGGCGGACGGGCCGAGCGGACGTTGCCATGGGTGTGCTCCGGGGTGTCAGGCGCCTCTTTGTACACTCTGCCCGATCGAGCGGATAGCCTCGCCGATGCCGTGCGGGCCGCAGATGACAGTCCGGCTCCTACAGCATCTTGCCGGGATTCATCAGGCCCCGCGCATCCAGCGCCGCCTTGATGGTCAGCATCAGGTCCCGCTCGACCTCCGCCTTGTAGCGTTTGGCCTCCTCGCGCTTGAGCTGGCCCAAGCCGTGCTCGGCGCTGATCGAGCCGTCCATGGCGGCGGTCAGGTCATGCACCGCCTTGTTGACGGCGGCGTGCGGCGTGCCGGGGGCGGGCAGGACGTTGAAATGGATGTTGCCGTCGCCGACATGGCCGAAAGCCACGACGCGGGCGTCCGGAAACTTGTCAGCGATCACGGCCAGACCGTTCTCGATGAAATCGGCCATGCGGCTGACCGCCACCGACACGTCATGCTTGACGCTGGTGCCTTCCTTGCGCTCGGACTCCGAGATCTCCTCGCGGATGCGCCAGAGCGCGGCGGCCTGGGCCTCGCTGGAGGCGACCACGGCATCCACGGCCAAGCCTTCCTCGAACCCCTCGCCCAGCGACGACTCCAGCGCCTCGCTGGCGTTCGACGCTTTGGCGCCAGTGGACATCTCGATCAGCACGTACCAGGGATGGGCCTCGGCCATCGGGTCGGTCACGCCGGGGACGTGCTTGAGCACCAGATCCAGGGCGAAGCGCGAGAACAGCTCGAAGCCGGTGACGATGTCGCCGCAGTCGTCCTGGAGCTTGCGCAACAGCTTGATGGCCGAGGCGGCGTCGGGCACGGCGGCCAGCGCCGTCGCCACCTGCCTGGGTTGGGTATAGAGCTTGAGAGCGGCGGCGGTGATGATGCCCAGCGTGCCTTCGGCGCCGATGAACAGGTGCTTGAGGTCGTAGCCGGTGTTGTCCTTCCGGAGCTTGCGCAGGCCGTTCCAGATGCGCCCGTCGGGCAGGACCACCTCCAGCCCCAGCACCAGGTCGCGGGCGTTGCCGTAGCGCAGCACCGCCGTGCCGCCAGCGTTGGTGGACAAGACGCCGCCGATCTGCGCCGTGCCCTCGGCCGCCAGCGACAGCGGGAACAGCCGTCCGGCTTCCTCCGCCACCTTCTGCACCTCGGCCAGCACCACGCCCGATTCCACCACGATGGTGTTGTCCAGCGCATCGATCTCGCGAACGCGGTTCATCCGTTGCAGGCTCAGCACCACCTCGGTGCCGCCGGGGTGGGGCGTGGCGCCGCCGCACAGGCTGGTGTTGCCGCCCTGGGGGACCACCGGGGCGCCGTGTTCGGCGCACAGGCGCACCACCTGCGCCACCTCCTCGGTGGAGGTGGGGCGGGCGACGCACCGCGCCTGCCCGTGGAACTTGTTGCGCCAGTCCACAAGGTGGGGGGCCATGTCGGCGGGGTCGGTGACGAGGCCCTTGGGTCCCAGCACGCGGGCCAGTGCGTCGAGAAGGTCTTGGCTCATGGTGGTATCCTCCAGCCCGGACGCAATACACCCGCCGGCATGGGAATGCCAGACCCCACGGCTTGGACCCGTGACAAACCGGGCGCCAGGGGCTAACGTTCCGGGCGTTCCGCCTTACCATCCATTGCCATGACGGGCGCCGGCCGTGACCAAGCTTTCGCTTTCCAAGAACAAGATCAACATTCTGCTGCTTGAGGGCATCCACGACCATGCCGTGGCGGAACTGGCCTCCCGCGGCTACACCAACGTTGAACGGCTGCCCAAGGCGCTGGACGAGGACCAGTTGGTCGAGAAGATCCGGAACGTCCATTTCCTGGGCATCCGCTCGCGCACCCAACTGACCCAGCGGGTGCTGGAAGCCGCGAAAAAGCTGTTCTCCGTCGGCTGTTTCTGCATCGGCACCAACCAGGTGGACCTGGCCGCCGCCAAGAGGCAGGGCGTGCCGGTGTTCAACGCGCCGTACTCCAACACCCGCTCGGTGGCGGAACTGGTGATCGGCGAAATCATCATGCTGCTGCGCGGCGTGCAGGAAAAGTCCATGCTGTGCCATCGCGGCGGCTGGATGAAGTCGGCAGCCAACTCGTTCGAAATGCGCGGCAAGGTGCTGGGCATCGTCGGCTATGGCCACATCGGCACGCAGTTGGGCATCCTGGCCGAGTCCATGGGCATGCAGGTTCGCTACTACGACATCGTCAAGAAGCTGGCGCTGGGCAACGCCCGGCCCTGCGACACCCTGGAGGAGTTGCTTCAGACCTCCGATGTGGTGACGCTGCATGTGCCGGAGACGGCGCAGACCATGAACATGATCGGCTCCGAGCCGCTTCGGCTGATGAAGAAGGGCTCGTTCCTGGTCAACGCCTCGCGCGGGACGGTGGTGGAGATCGACGCGCTGGCCGAGGCGATCAAGGCCAAGCACGTCATCGGCGCCGCCATCGACGTGTTTCCGGTGGAACCGGGGTCGGACAGGGATGAGTTCGTCAGCCCCCTGCGCGGCCTGGAGAACGTTATCCTGACGCCGCACATCGGCGGTTCGACCCTGGAGGCCCAGGCCAACATCGGCACCGAAGTGGCGCAGAAGCTGACCGAGTACTCCGACAACGGCTCGACCGTCGGCGCGGTGAATTTCCCGCAGGTGGGGTTGCCGGTGCAGGAAGGGGCGACCCGCTTCCTGCACATCCACCACAACGTGCCGGGCGTGATGCGCAAGTTCACCGAGGTGTTCGCCGGCCGCGACCTGAACATTGTCGCCCAGTACCTGCAGACCGACCCGGCGGTGGGCTATGTGGTGGTGGACGTGTCGGGCGAGGTGGACGAGGGGGAGGTGCTGGCCGACCTCAAGGCCATCGATGGCACCATCCGCACCCGCTTCGTACATTCGCCGGGCAGCCGGTGAGGCTTGACACCCGGCGGAGGTGATTTAGGGTAATCGACAACCGGGGTGCCCGTCGTGGCGGGCTGAGATCATACCCGTGGAACCTGATCTGGGTCATGCCAGCGAAGGGAGTTGCCGGGCGCCGCCGCGCCCACCTCCAAATCGTTTCGTGTGGCGCGACCCTCCTTGAACCGGAGGGAACCGAATGCTGTCCGTCGATGGGGTCTGGAGCGCGCTGTCCACGGTGCGCAGCCGGCAGCCGCTCGTCCACAACATCACCAACTACGTCGTCATGAACAACACGGCGAACGCCCTGCTCGCCGTGGGCGCCTCGCCGGCCATGGTGCATGCGGTCGAGGAGGTGGAGGAGTTCGTCAGGATTTCCCAGGCGCTGGTGGTCAACATCGGCACCCTGTCGCCGGCCTGGGTGGAGAGCATGGTCAGGGCCGGCGACACCGCCAAGGTGCATGGCATCCCCTGGGTGCTCGATCCGGTCGGTGTCGGCGCCACCCGCCTGCGCAGTGCCGCGGCAGCCGATCTCATCCGGCGCGGGCCGGCGGTGATCCGCGGCAACGCTTCGGAAATCCGCACGCTGGCGGGGCTGGTCGACAGCGCCGGCAAGGGCGTGGACTCCGCCCACGGGTCCGAGGCGGCCGTGGACGCCGCCCGCGCGCTGGCGCGGGAGACGGGCGCGGCCGTGGCGGTGACCGGCGTGGTGGATTACGTCACCGACGGCGAGCGGGTGGCGGCGATTGCCAACGGTCACCGGCTGATGGCCTGCGTCACCGGCATGGGCTGCACCGCCACGGCGCTGGTCGGCGCCTTCGCGGCGGTGGAGCGCGATTTCCTGGCGGCCGCCGCGTCGGCGCTGGCGGTGCTGGGGGTGGCCGGCGAGGTGGCGGCCGGGCGCGCCCAGGGGCCGGGCTCTTTCCAGATGCACCTGCTGGACGCGCTATACGGACTCGACCGCGAAACGCTGGTCGCGCGGGCGCGGCTGTCATGAGCCGGCGGGGCATCGATCTGTCCGTCTACCTCGTCATCGGTCCCGATGACTGCGGCAGCCGTCCGCCGGCCTCGGTGGTGGCGGCGGCCGTGGCCGGGGGCGCCACCCTGGTACAACTGCGCTGCAAGGCGGCGGCGCATGGGGACTTCCTGGCTCTGGCGCGGGAGATCAAGGCGGTGCTGGCGGGAACGGGCGTACCGCTGATCATCAACGACGCCGTCGAGGTGGCGGTCGCGGTCGGGGCCGAAGGTGTCCATGTCGGCCAGGGTGACATGTCGCCGGCCGAGGTGCGGCGGCGCGTCGGACCGGACATGATCGTCGGCCTGTCGATTACGGGGGAGGACGAGGTCGGCATGCTGGACCCGAGTGTGGTGAGTTACGCCGGGGTGGGGCCGGTGTTCGCCACGCGGAGCAAGGCCGACGCCGGCCCACCCCTGGGGCTGGCCGGGCTGGGGGCGATACGGGCACGGCTTTCCGTGCCGGTGGTCGCCATCGGCGGCATCGGGCTCGACAACGCCGGAGCGGTGATCGGCACCGGAGCCGACGGGGTGGCGGTGGTTTCCGTCGTCTGCGCCGCGCCCGATCCCCGGCTTGCCACGGAAGCGTTGGCTCGAACGGTCACTCTTTCCAGAAGCCGCGGGTAAGCAGCACCAGAACGGTGAAGATTTCCAGCCGTCCCAGCAGCATCGCCGCGCACAGCACCCATTTGGCGGCGTCGGGCAGAGGTTGGAAGGTGCCGGCGGGACCGACGATCGGCCCCAGCCCCGGCCCGGCTCCCGCCATGGCCGAGGCGATGGACGAGGTCGCGGTGATGAAGTCAAGCCCTATTGCCGCCATCACCAGGGAAAATACCGTAAAGGTGATGATGTAGATCGATACGAAGTTGACGACCGACTCGATGACGTCGGCGTCGATCTTCTTGCCGGCATAAAGCGGCACCACCACCCGGTGTGGCCGCATCATACGCTTAAGTTGCATCTTGACCGATTCGAACAGGATCTCCCAGCGGAAGATCTTGATCGAGCCGGAGGTCGAGCCGGTGCAGCCGCCGATGAAGTAGAAGAAGAAAAAGGCCGTCACCGCGAACGATCCCCAGGTGCCGTAGTCGGTGGAGACGAGGCCGGCGTCGGTGATGATCGAGGTGACGTTGACCGCCGCGTGGCTGAGCGCCTGCCACGGCGCCAAGCCCACCACCAGATGCACCCAGGCGGTCATCGCCAGAGTCGCCACCACGATCACCCCGACCAGCCAGTGGACCTGGCTGTTGAACAGGACGTCGACGCGCCGTTCGCGCAGCAGCCGGATATACCACGTCAGCGGCAGGGCGCCGGCCAGCATGCTGAAGGTCGCGACCCACAGCACCGCGTCGGAGTTGAACCAGCCGAGCGAGCTGTCCTTGGTGGAGAAGCCGCCGGTGGAGAGGGCGGCCATGGCGTGGCACACCGCGTCGAACCAGCCCATGCCGGCGAGGTGGAACAGCAACGCCGAGGCGATGGTCAACAGGATGTAGGTGGCGGTGATGGCGTTGGCCGTCTCCCGCAGCGTGGTGAAGGGCTTTTCCGAACGGTCGGAGGATTCCGTGCGGAACAACTGCATGCCGCCCACCCGCAGCACCGGCAGAATGGTGATGGCCATGACGATGATGCCCACCCCGCCGAACCAGTTGAGCAGCGCCCGCCACAACAAGATGCCGGGCGGGGCGTTGTCGAGACCGACGATCACCGTGCCCCCGGTCGTCGACAGCCCCGACACCGCCTCGTAGACGGAATCGGTAACGGACATCCGAAGACTGGAGAACAGGAAGGGCAGGGCGCACACCGCCGCCAGCATCAC
>DASPMK010000344.1:0-7421 GCA_035627075.1 Azospirillaceae bacterium | reverse complement strand
CGTGGCGACCATGCCGAGCGGTCTGCTGATTCTCAACGCGGACCTGACGATCCGCCTGCGCAACGAGCGTCTTCTGGCGATCATGGGCTATCCCGAGGATATCGGGCGGCCGGGCTCCGGCCTTGGCGATCTTTTTCGCTTCGAGGCGGCGTCCGGACGGCTTGGCGGGGAGACGGCGGAGGAGGCGGAAACACGGCTGGCCGAAGGCTTGCGCGCCGGCCGACCGCTGGTGGCGGAGCGCCTGCTACCGGACGGCTCGGCCATCCTGATCCAGGGCAATCGCCAGCCGGATGGCGGTTTCGCGCTGACCTTCACCGACATCACCGAGCTGAAGCGCAGCCGCGACGCGTTGCGTCGCGCCAAGGAGCAGGCCGAAGGGGCGCTCGAAGAACTGAAGCAGACGCAGCAGAGCCTGATTCAGGCGGAAAAGATGGCCTCGCTCGGCCAACTGGTGGCGGGTGTGGCCCACGAGGTCAACACACCCGTCGGCATCACCCTGACCGCCGCCTCGCAACTCCAGCTGGAGGTCGACGGCATCGAGAAGATGCACGCCTCCGGCGCCATGAAACGCGCCCGTTTCGAGGAGTTCCTGCGGATGTCGCGTGACCTCGCCGCGCTCATCCTGGCCAACAGCGAGCGGGCCGCCGACCTGATCCAAAGCTTCAAAATGGTCGCCGTCGACCAGTCGAGCGGCGAGCGTCGGCGCTTCGAGCTGAAGGAGTATATCGAGGAGTTGCTGCGCAGCCTGGGGCCGACTCTCAAAAACACCGCTTGCCGGATCGTCGTCGACTGTCCGGAGCCGGTGGAGGTGGACAATTATCCCGGAACCTTGTCGCAGATTCTGACCAATCTGGTGATGAATGCCCTGATGCATGCCTTCGAAGGGTGGCCGTCCGGCGTCATCACCATCACCGTCCATCGCGCCGGCGATGCCGAAGTGATGCTGGATTTCGCCGACAATGGACGCGGCATCCCGCCTGAAGTGCTGCCGAAGATCTTCGATCCCTTCTACACCACCAAACGTGGCGCCGGCGGCAGCGGCCTGGGGCTGCATATCGTCTTCAACCTCGTTACCACCATGCTCAAGGGATCGATCACGGTGTCGAGCGAGCCGGGGGAGGGCGCCTGTTTTCACCTGCGCTTCCCCCGCATCGCACCGGCCACGGCGCCGTTACGCTGACGCGCGTCGCCGCGGGCCTCACAGTACCCGTCACATCGGCAGCATCGCGCCGATCCTGTCGGCCTTGCCGCGCAGGAAGCCGCTGAGCGTCACGGTGTCGCGCCGGGCTTCTTCAAGCTGGTCGGCCATCGCGGTCAGAACCCGCAAGAGCGCCATGCTCTCCGCCCGCTCCGCCAGTTCCGCCAGACAGTCGAGGGCGGCCTCGATGTGCTGACTCACTGCCGTGGCCAGATGGACGTCCGGGATCTGTGGAGCAAAGGCGGTCTGGGTCGCGCGCGCATCGTCGAAGTGGATCGGGGTGTGCATGACGTTACCTTCTTCTTATCGGGGGAGCAGGCGGATCGCCCAACGTCAATTCAAGATCCTGCGATCGTAGTATGGCCGCAAATGGATATGACGTTGGATATACTGGTTCAGTGCGCAGTGTATGCATGCAATTGTCTGGTTGTGATCGGAGATAATCCTTTCATTGTTTAGAGCTTACACCTTATTTATATCGAACGTTCGCCCTATACAGGCGGCATTATTTCTATCAGCCTTTCCTTGTTCAACGGCGTCAGGGTAATAGATCGGCAGATTTCTGGGGATGGTTTGTGGGGCAATCTGTGGAAAACTTGCCTTGACCTGTGGATAACCCTGTGGTTATCGGCGTCGGTATCCGTCCCTTACCCCAGCATCATCTTGACCGCCATCATCGGCAGAACGAGCGCGAAAGCCCGTTTCAACAGTGCGGCCGGCACCTTCGACGATAACCGGGCGCCCAAGGGGGCAGTGGCGATGCTGGCGACGCTGATCACCAGGAAGGCGGGCAGGTGGACGTAGCCCAACTGGCCGGTTCCGGTGATGCCGTCCTTCAGCCCGAACAGGGCATAGCCGAGCACGCCGACGATGGTGACCGGCAGGCCGATGGTCGTGGAGGTGGCAACGGCGCGCTTCATGGGCAGGCCCCGATGACTTAGAAAAGGAACCATGAACACCCCGCCGCCTGCGCCGATCATGCTGCCGGCCACGCCGATGGCCGCCCCGCCCAGACGGAAGGCGGCGGCGGGTGTTTCGTCCGGCTGGCATGGCGCCGGCACCCCCGCCTTGGCCGGCAGCCACATCTTCCAGGCGGTGTAGAGCAAAAACGCGGCGAATACGCCGCGCAACACGCCGGTCGGCAAGTGGCTCACCACCAGGCTGCCGGCCGCCACCCCGGCCAGACTGGCCAGCACGGTGGTGCGAAACACCCCCCAATCGACATTGCCCAGGCGGTGGTGGGAAATCACCGACGACACCGACGTGATGGACACCACCGCCATCGAGGTGCCCAGCGCCACTCGAGGCGCGATGCCGGGATCGACGCCGACGGCCGGCAAGGCGAAGGTGAGCAGCGGCACCGCCACCAGCGCCGTGCCGACGCCGATCATGCCGAGCAGCAGACCGCCCACGGCTCCGCCGGCAACAAAAAGGAGGAGGGTACTGGTAAGAAGGCTCGCCATCATGACACTCGTGTTCGGGTGCCGGGCGGAGGCCCGACGCGTCCAGATTGGGCAGATATCGCAAAATCCACGCGGAAGCTTCCGCAAATCGATCAACCGCGGGGTGGACCGGCCGCGTCACCGCACCGGGCGGGCGGAACTTCGACGCTCTCCGGCCCGTTGAACGGCGGGACACCACGGCCAGACGGGGAACGGCGATGTGCGATTCTTCCCACACCCATCT
The DNA here is from genome assembly GCA_035627075.1 of Azospirillaceae bacterium. Lineage (GTDB taxonomy): Bacteria > Pseudomonadota > Alphaproteobacteria > Azospirillales > Azospirillaceae > DASPMK01. Next base: position 4,537 of record DASPMK010000344.1, on the reverse strand, counting down.
TATGGACCGCCGCGCCTTCCTGGCGGTGCTGGTGGGGGCGGGCGGGGCGGTGCTGACGGCCTGCGTGGAAACCGGAGAGACGGGGTTCGGCGTCAATCTCGTGTCGCCGGCCGAGGTGAACCAGCTCGGCCTGGAAAGCTGGGAACGCATCCTGGCTGAAACCCCGCCCTCCGGCAACGCCACCTACCAGCGTGCCGCCAGCCAGGTGGCCGGTCGCATCCTGGCGGCCTCGGGACAAGATCCGCGCGCCTGGGAGGTCCGGGTGTTCCAAGGCGGGGACGCCAACGCCTTCGCCTTGCCGGGCATGAAGATCGGCGTTTACGAGGGCATGTTCCGTGTGGCCGAAAATCCGGACCAGTTCGCCGCCGTTATCGGCCACGAAATCGGCCATGTTCAGAACAATCACGCCGCCGAGCGGGTGAATTCCGAGGTTGCCACGCAACTGGGGATGCAGTTGGTCAGCGCCGCTCTTCAGGCGGGTAACATCGGCTACGCCAACCAGATCGCCGCCGCTCTCGGGGCCGGCGCGCAATACGGGCTGATTCTGCCCTATTCGCGCAACCAGGAATTGGATGCCGACCGGCTGGGCCTGCTCAACATGGCGCGGGCCGGGTTCGATCCGCGCGGCGCGGTAAACCTGTGGCAGAACATGCGGCGGGCGGGTGGGGCAAGCCCGCCGTCGTTCCTGTCCACCCATCCCGGCGCCGAGGACCGCATCGCCCAACTGCAACGGCTGATGCCGGAAGCCCTGGAGGTGTATCGCCGGGCCGCCTCGTGACCGAAGCGGCCCGGCGGCCGTCCCGTCATTCCGCCGCTTGGGCGTAGCGGCGGCGGGCGCCGTCGTCGTCGGCAATCCGCCGGTTCTCGTCGTGGCGTGTCATCCCGCCGGTACCGGACACCGCCATGTAGGCCAGCGCGCCCAAACCCATGGCGGCGGCGGCGGTCATCCAGGGATGCAGTTCCGCCGTGGTGTAAAGGCTGTGTTCGCGCACGAAGCCGTGGCGATGACCGCGCTCGTGTCCCTCGGCGCCGGACGGGCGGTGCAGGCTGTCGCCGTGATCCTGGCGCGGGCCGCCGCGCTGGGCGCGCGTCATCACCAGTTCCATCATCCGGTCGGTCAGGCGGGGGGCCATCTGGCCGGACAGGGAGATCACCCGGCCGCCGCCGCCGACATAGAGGTCGCGCACGGCGTATTGGGCGGCGTGCAGAATGGCCTTGGCCACCAGTTCCGGAGCGTAGACCGGCGGCGGAAGGTTCGGCTCGGTGTCCATGTAGTTGCGGGCGTGCCGCTCGAACTCGGTATCGACGGAACCGGGCTTGATGAGGGTGATGGAAACCGGCGCTCCATCGGCCTCCAACTCCATGCGCAAGGCGTCGGTAAAGGCTTTCACCGCGTGTTTGCTGGCCGAGTAGGCGCCTTGCAGGGGAAGGGCGCGGTCGGATGCGACGCTGCCGATGTTGATGATGGCGCCGCCCCGGTCGCGCAACTGCTCCAGCGCCACGCACGAGCCCTGGACCACGCCCCAGTAGTTGGTTTCGAACAGACGGCGGTGGTCTTCCATCGATACCTGGTCGATGCGGCCGTAGATGGACACGCCGGCGTTGTTCACCCAAGTGTCGAAGCCGCCGAAGGACTGGATCGCCGCGTCGGCGATGGCGCGAATTTCGTCCTCGCTGCCCACGTCGGCCATGACGTGGATGGCCTTGCCGCCCTGCTCACGGATCTGCTGCTCGATGGTAGCGAGTGCATCGTTGTCGCGCGATGCTATCACCACCCGCGCCCCCCGCGCCGCCGCCATCCGGGCGGTCGTCAGCCCGATGCCGCTGGACGCGCCGGTGATGACGATGACCTGCTCCTCAATGGGCTTCAGCCGGATCGCCATGATCCACCTCGCTTGCTGGTGTTGGGAGAATCTCTCCAACAGTCGCGATCGGGTGAGGTTCCTCTCCGATCGGACTCGGCAGTGCCGGCACGGCGGGATGTGTTTGGGCCGAACCTTTTTCTTCCCAGTCAGTGCTGAACATCGTCCAGACGCGGCTTGCCCGTTGAAGGTGGAGTCATGAAGGCTGTTGCGAAAGCGCCAATATTGATCGGATGTAATATTTCGTCGCTGAGTTTGTTACAGAGAAGAAATGATAAACTTTTATAAGCGTTTTCCGAAAAATTCATTGCGACATATCGGAGTGAGCGGTAATGTTGGGGTGCAGTTGTTCTTGCAAGAAGAACAAATCAACGCCAACCTGACCGGTGTTCAGATGAGCCTAAAGAATACTCGTTTGTTTATTGCAGCTCTGGTTACCGCTTCTGCAATGTCGTCAGCGGCGCTGGCGGATGATTTCATCGCCGCGTGCAAGCAGTCCGACCCGAACCCGGAAGCGGAAAAGATCTGTACCTGCGCTTCCGACAAGATCGCTGGCGCCGATCGTGCGGCTGCCATCGCCGCGATGAAGGCCATGACCGCCGCGCTGACCGAGGGCAAGGCCGACGCCAATCTGGCGCCGGACCAGATGATGGCCCTGCAAGCGGTTCTGGCCGCCGAAGCGGCCTGCATGCAGTAATAAGGGCATCATACCGGGACCGGAAAGTCTCGCTTTCTGATCCCGGTATCGACTCCGGGCCGTCAATTGCCGTCGGACGGGCCGTTGACTATCGGCGACACGAAAAATCCGATGACCGACGGCGACGCCTTCAACGCTTCGGCCAGCCGGGCCAGCGCGTCCGGATTCAAGGTGCGGATCAGCATCCGGTATTCATAGGTCCGGCCATCGTCGATCAGCGCGTAGCCCAGCATCTGGGCGCTGATGCCGCAGCGGTCGCACAGGCGCTTCAAGTCGGCCTCGGGCATCACCGCGTCCCGCGCGAAGCGCACGGTCTGGTGGACGTGGATCAGGCTGGGAATCCGTTGCTCGATAAGGTTGAACAGCGTCAGCACCCCCAACGTCAAGGCCACGGACGCCCATCCCGGCGCGAAGGCGCCGATGCCCATCAGGATGCCGATGGCGGCGGTCGTCCAGATGGAGGCGGCGGTGGTCAGGCCCTGGATGTTGAAACCGACCTTGATGATGGCCCCGGCGCCCAAAAAGCCGATGCCGGTCATGATGCCCTGGGCCATGCGGGCGGGATCGATGCGCAGCGACTCCTCCGGCAGTTCGGGAAACCAGCGCGCCTGATACGCCGTCACCAGCATCAAGAGGCCGGAGGCGAGGCTGACCAGGGCGTGGGTGCGGAAGCCGGCGGGATGGCCGTGGATGCTGCGCTCCAGGCCGATGAGGGACCCGGCGGCCAGCGCCGCCGCGAGTCTTATCAGCATCTGCCAGTGATCCTCCAGCATCGGCGCCCCTTCAGCGCAACGGCCAGACGGCGACGATCAGTGGGGTACCCACCACCACCACGATCAGGGACAGCGGCAGACCCAGCCGCCAGTAGTCGCCGAACCGATATCCCCCGGGTCCCATGACCAGGGTATTCGACTGATGGCCGATTGGCGTGAGGAAGTCGCACGACGCCCCTACCGCCACCGCCATCAGGAACGGATCGATCGACAGACCCAGCCGTGCGGCAAGGCTGGCGGCGATCGGCGCCATCACCAGCACCGTGGCGGCGTTGTTCAGGATCGGGGTGACCAGCATGGTCGTCACCAGGATCAGCGTCAGCGCCGCCACCGGCGGCAAGGGAGTCGCCACCACCGACAGGCCGGCGGCGATCAGGTCGGTACCGCCGGTGGTGCGCAGCGCCTCGCTGACCGGGATCATGGCGCCCAGCAGCACGATCACCGGCCACGACACGCTGTCGTAGACCTCCCGCAGCGTCATCAGCCGCAAGACCACGATGGCGACGATGGCGCCCAGGAAGGCGATGGCGATGGGGGTGATCTCCAGTACCGTCAGCACCACCGCCAGCCCCATGATGGCCGCCGGCAGAAGCGCCTGCCGCGGTCGGCCGAGCCGGATGTTGCGCTCGGCCAGGGGGAGCAGGCCCAGCGCCGTCAACACCTCGGGCAGCCGGTCCAGCCGGCCGTGCAACACCACCAGATCGCCCGGTTGGAACTTGATGCGACGCAGGCGCGCGGTGGATCGGCTGCCCTGCCGGCCCACCGCCAGCACGTTCACGCCAAAGCGCTGGCGCAGGGCAAGCTGCACGAGATTGCAGCCGATCATGGTCGAGCTCTCGGTCACCACCGCCTCGACCGCGCCGGTATCGTCGGACGTGGGAGTCTGGGCCTGGGCGCCGCTTTCCTCGGTATCGAGCAGATGCAGCCGGGCGCCGTCCATCACCGTCTTGAGGGCATGCGGATCGCCTTCCAGCACCAGGACGTCGCCGGCCATCAGCGTCCAGTGGCTCGCCGGCACGAACCGGCGGTATTTCTCGCGGATCAGGGCGGCCACGCTGACCTCGCCGTCGCTCAGGGCTTCGAGATCGGCCACCGTCCGCCCGACCATGGGGGAGGCGGGGTCGAGTCGCGCTTCCGTCAGGTAGCTTTCGACGCGGAACAGGTCCTCCGGCCCGGCGCGGCCCTGGCGGTTGGCGGGAAGAAGC
>DASPMK010000343.1:0-3022 GCA_035627075.1 Azospirillaceae bacterium | reverse complement strand
GTCCGATGCCACCTTTTCGCTGTCGCCGTAGCCGCGCAGATCGGCCGCCACCACGGTGAAGCGCCGGGCCAGCCGGGGTGCCACCTTGTGCCACATGGCGTGGGTCTGCGGAAAGCCGTGCAGCAGCAGGACGGGCGGCCCCTCCCCACCGATGACAAAGCTGATCTCGGCGCCTGACGTGGCGATCCGACGCCGCGCGAAGTCGTTGAACATAGCCGCTCCTTCCGCCCATCAACCGGCCCCATCAACCGGCGCGGAGCGGCGATGTCACGCGGCGGCGAAGGCTTGGGGGAACTGGCGGGCCAGTTCGTTCAGGCTGGCGGTGATGCGGTCCTCCAGGTCCGACAGATGGCCCATCGCCTCGACCATGCGGTCCTCCAGCAGCGCGTGCTCGGCCGCCTCGGCCAAATGATGCAGCGAGATCAGCCCCATGGTCCCGGCTCCGGTCTTCAGGTCGTGTACCAGAATGCGCAGGGTCAGACGGTCGCTGCCTCTCCGGATCGCCTCGACCTTGGCGGCGGCATCTTCCAGAAAGTCGCGGATCAGGCTCAGCACCTCGTCCGTTCCCAGCATCTCGCGCAACAGCTCCAGCGGTTCCGGGTCGAACAGCGGGGCGCGTTCCTCTTCCCTGCCGGTCGGCGCGGCGGCGGTCCTGGCGTCGGTGTCGGCCACCCCGCCGAAGCGGGCCAGCGCGGTGAACAGTGCCTCCGGCACGATGGGCTTGGCGATGTAGCCGTTCATGCCGGCGGCCAGACACCGTTCGGCGGCACTTCGTTGGGCATTGGCGGTCATGGCGAGAATGGGGATGCGGGCGCGCTCGTCCGGCAGCACCCGGATGCGGCGGGTCGCCTCCAGCCCATCCAGGTGCGGCATCTGCATGTCCATCAGCACGAGGTCGTAGTGGCCGGTGCGCACCGCCGCCACCGCTTCGGCTCCGTCTTCCACCACTGTCACGGTATGGCCGCGCCGCTTCAACAGGCCGACCGCCACCTTCTGATTGATGGGGCTGTCCTCGGCCAGCAGGATGTTGAGCAGCCGCTCCGGCCCCGCCGGCGCGGTGTCCGGGGTGTCGGCGGCGGACTCGGGCGGAACGGCCGCCGCGTCGAACGGCACCAGGAACCAGAAGGTGGCGCCGATGCCGGTGTCGCTGGCCACGGCGATGCGACCGTTCATCAGGTCGATGATCCGCTTGCAGATCGACAAGCCCAGCCCGGTGCCGCCATAGCGGCGCGAGATCGAGGTGTCGGCCTGGATGAACGGCGCGAACAGCCGGGCATGCATTTCCTCGGGCAGGCCGATGCCGGTGTCGATCACCGCGAACTGGACCGTCACCCGGCCGGGCCGGGGCGGGCCGGGCAACACCTCGATGGTGACGCGCCCGTCGGCGGTGAACTTGATGGCGTTGGATAACAGGTTGAGCAACACTTGCCGCAATCGTGTCGGGTCACCGGCCACATGCCGGGGCACATCCGGCGCGTACGCCACCTCCAGGACCAGTCCCTTTTCCTCGGCGCGGCCAGCCATCAGCGCCACCACGCCGTCGATGGCGCGGGGCAGGTCGAAGGGGACGTGCTCCATCTCCATCCGCCCGGCCTCAAGCTTGGACATGTCGAGGATGTCGTTGAGGATGGTCAGCAGCACGTCGCCGGAATACAAGATGGTCTGTGCCTGATCGCGTTGTATCGCGGACAGCGGCGTGTCGAGCAGCAGGCGCACCATGCCCATGATGCCGTTCAGGGGGGTGCGGATCTCGTGGCTCATAATCGCCAGGAAGTCCGATTTGGCGTGGGCCGCCTCCTCGGCGCGGCGACGGGCCGCTTCCAGTTCGGCGGTGCGCTCCATCACCCGGCGTTCCAGCATCTCGTTGGCGTCGAGAAGCGCCTTTTCCGCCCATTTACGGGCGGAAATGTCGCGGATGATGCCGGCGAAGAAGGCCTGATCCTGGTGGTGGAAGGACGAAACCGAGATTTCCATCGGCACCAGGGTACCGTCCTTGCGTCGCCCCTGGATTTCCCGCCCCCGGCCGATCACCTGGCCCGTTCGCTGCGCCTGCCGCATCAATTGATCGTGATGCAGTCCGTCGGGGCGCCCGGGCATCAGCATATGGACGTTCTGGCCCACCATCTCGCGCTCGGTATAGCCGAACATCTCGACGACCGCCGGGTTCACCTGCTGGATGATGCCGCCGGTGTTGATGATGACGACGGCATCCACCGCGCTGTCCAGGATGGCCTTGAGCAACGCCTGACTGCGAGCCAGCCGCTCCTCGTTCTGCCGGCGCTGGGTGACGTCCAGCAGGTATAGTGCCAGCCCGTCGTCCCCCACCGGGAACGCCCGCACATGGAACCAGCGGGCTTGGCCGGAGTAGAAGCCGGTGAACTCGGCCGGCTGGCGCGATGCCATGGCGCGGGCCACCGGCTTGTAGAAGAAGCTGGCAAGTTCGCCCGCCTCCTCCCACAGCTCCTGGCCGATCACCGCCTCCACCGGCTTCACGAACAGCCCCTCCGCCGCCCGGTTGGCGTAGGTGATCCGCCAATGGCTGTCGGTCACGACCAGGATGTCGTGGATGCTGTCGACGATGTCGTTGAGGGAGGTGACTTTCAAGGGTGTGACGTCCTGTCCCGTGCCGAAGCGGGTTAGCGGCTTTCGGGCGGTTGCGCCGTAACGTCGGTCACGGCCAGACGGCCTAGGACGATCGACTCGCGGGCGGCTTCCAGCCGGTCGATCATCGCCTGGGTCAACAGCGGCCGGTTGTTGTCGTCCAGCGCGTAGTCCACCCCGCCCTCGACCAGCCCGAACTGGCGCACGCCCGGCGTCCACGAGCCATCGCGCCCGGCTTCGAATGCCTTGACGACGGCCAAATCGACGCGCTTCAGCATGGTGGTCAGGATGGTGCCGGGATGCAGGCCGTTCTGGTTGCTGTCGTGGCCGATCGCCAGCTTTCCGGCAGCCACCGCCTCGTTGAATACGCCGATGTTGGAGGCGCCGGCCCCGGCGAACACCATGTCGGCGCCGCGCTCGA
>DASPMK010000342.1:0-7192 GCA_035627075.1 Azospirillaceae bacterium | reverse complement strand
GCTGGTGCTGCTGGTCCGTCACTTCCGCGAGGCTATTCCTCTCCAGACCACGGCGCTGGATCAGGTGACGACCATCCTGGGCGGCTACGACAATCTGGCCGAAGCCATCCGCACCATCAACGACCGTAACAAGCCGGCGATGATCGGCGTCTGCTCCACCGGCGTCACCGAAACCAAGGGCGAGGACATGGCCGGTTCCTACCGGCTGTTCCGCCAGAACAACCCCGACCTCAAGGACCTCGATCTCACCTTCGTCAACACCCCCGACTTCAAGGGCGGTCTGGAGGATGGCTTCGCCGCCGCCGTGACCGGAATGATCGACGTCCTGGTGGAGCCGACCGAATACCGCACCCTGGGGCAGGTCAACATCCTGGCCGGCGCGCACCTGACGCCGGGCGACGTCGAGGAAATCCGCGACATCGTCGAGAGCTTCGGCCTCAACCCCATCATTCTGCCCGACCTGGGCCTGTCCATGTCCGGGCGTCAGCCGGCCGGGTTCACCGCCACCACGCTGGGCGGCACCACGGTGAAACAGATCCGCGCCATGGGGCGCTCGGAAGCCACTCTGGTGCTGGGCGAAAGCATGAGGGGGGCCGCGGCGCAATTGGAGTTGAAGACCGACGTACCGTCGCTCTACTTCGACCGGCTCCTGGGTCTGGAGGCGTGCGACCGCTTCTACAAGACCCTGTCCGACATCTCCGGGCGCCCGGTGCCGGCCAAGTTCCGCCGCCAGCGCGAAACCCTGGTGGACGCCATGCTGGACGGTCACTTCTACACCGGCCGCAAGCGCGTCACCATCGCCCTGGAGCCCGACCTGCTCTACGCCTACACCGAGTTCCTTGGCGAAATGGGCGCCGACGTCGTGGCGGCGGTGGCGCCGCAGCCGGCGGCGGTGATGGAGAAGGTCACGGCCAACGCCGTCCTGATCGGCGATCACGCCGACGCCGAGCGCTTGTCGGAAGAGGGCGGGGCGGAATTGATCATTTCCAACGCCCATGCCCGCCAGTCGGCCGAACGGCTGGGCTTGCCGCTGCTGCGCGCCGGCCTGCCGACTTTCGACCGCATCGGCGCCGGCCACCGGGTTCAGGTGGGCTATCGTGGCACGCGCGGCCTGATTTTCGAGATCGCCAACATCTTCCTGGCCGATGAGCTGGCGCATGTCGACAGCCTGACGCCCGAACACTTCCACCCGACGGGGGCCGCCCATGAGGGCCTTGCGCCGGCTACGACTCATTGATGGTGCGTCGGCATCCGCCCGATCCGACAAAGGGGGTTCGATGAAAGTCGCATTCTGTACCCAGGACATGCAGCGCGTGGACGCGCATTTCGGCTGGGCCAAGAGCATCGTGAAGTACGAGGTGGACGACGCCGGCTACCGCATGGCCGAGGCCGTGCAGTTCGAAGGCTCCATGTTCGAGGACGGCAACGAGGACAAGCTGGTCCCGAAGCTGGACGCCATCCTGGACTGTGCCATCGTCTACGTGGCGGCGGTGGGGGCGTCGGCGGCGGCGCGCATCGTCGCCAAGAAGATCCACCCGGTGAAGGTCGATCAGCCCGAAGTGATCACCGATATCCTCGACCGGCTGGTCAAGACGCTGAACACCAACCCGCCGCCATGGTTGCGCAAGGCGTTGGGCAAGGGCCAGGAACGCACCTTCGACTTCGAAGACGACGACGACGAGGAATGACCGACATGGCCGACACGCAGGTTGCCGCTTCCGCCGAGGAGGTGGAAGCCCTGTTCATCAAGAACCTGGTTCTGCTGGTCCGCGCCGAGGACACTTACGGCGCCTGGGAAGGCAAGCCGGACTCCGAGCTTCTGGCGCCGTTCATCCTGGACAAGGAGGCCCGCGCCGCCCTGCCGATCATCGGCGATCCGGACCCGGATACCATCTGGCGCCTGGAGATTTTCTACAAGGCGGTCAGCCTGACCATCGAGCGGGGCACCGGCATCATCGCCTCGCCGATGCTGAAGATGAGCCACGAGGGCTTCGGCCGCATGGTGCTGATCGCCGGCCGGCTGGTGGTGATTTCCAAGCATCTGCGCGACGTCCACCGCTTCGGCTTTCCCAGCCGGGAGAAACTGGCGGCCGACGCCGCCAAGCTGGTGGGCGAGGCCGTTGCCCTGATCGAGAAGTTCCCCGAGGTCGCGAACGCCTGAGGACTGAGGATATGACCGACGCGGCGACGCTGAAGGACGAGATCAAGAAACTCAACGCCAGAGCCACGCAGAAGAAGATGGATCTGCATGACCTGTCGGAGGAGCTGCCGACCAACTGGGAGAAAATCCTGGAGGTCGCCCAGGAAACCTACGACGCCTACAAGACGCTGACCGAGAAGCGCGCCGTCCTTAAGGCGCTGGACAAGGCTTGAAAACCCCCATTACCAAGACAGCAGACGGAGTGCTCTATCCATGTCCCAGTTCGTGACCGGCAAGACCCGCGGCGGCGCCGATTGGACCCCGAAATTCGCTGAGTCGATCGACCAGAAGGCCTGCATCGGTTGCGGCCGTTGCTACAAGGTCTGCGGTCGCGATGTGCTGCAACTGATCGGCATGACCGAGGACGGCGACATCGTCGACGCCTTCGACGACGAGGCCGAGAAGAAGATCATGTCGGTCGCCAACGCCAACAACTGCGTCGGCTGCGAAAGCTGCGCCAAGGTCTGCTCGAAGAGCTGCATCACGCACAGGGAACTGCTGGCGGCCTGAGCCATATTCCGCCGGAAAGAGCCCTCCCGGACCGCCGGGAGGGCTCTTTTTTTTATGACAAACCGGCCCTTCGTCGGGGGCCTGTCACAAACCCGACATCGCCCCCTTTGGCGCATTTCGGACAATGCCCGCCCGATATTCAGGCAAATCAAGCCCTTAACGGCTGGCCCATCGCTTGCAAAGCATCTCCCACAGCACACCAATCTGCGCCAGGGAGAGGAGCGATCATGGTGAACCTGACGGAATCGGCGGTAAGCACGCTGGAGCGCGTGCTGGCGAAGGCCGGGCCCGTGGCCCAGGGCCTGCGCATCATGGTGACCGACGGCGGCTGCGCCGGCATGAAATACGAAATGGGCCTGGAGGCCGAGGCCGGAGACGAGGACATCGTCCTGGAATTCGGCCCGGTAAAGGTCTTCATCGATCCCGCCAGCGAGCCGCACCTCGACGGGGTGATCGTCGACTACGTGGAAAGCGTGTCGGGCGGCGGCTTCAAGTTCGACAACCCCAACGCGGCCAGCACCTGTGGTTGCGGCAAGTCTTTCTCGTCGTCCTGCGGCAGCGCCGAAAAGGCCGCTTGCGGCGTGGGTACCCACTGATCCGAAAGGCGTACAGGCCATGTGGAACTATACCGACAAGGTCAAGGAGCACTTCTTCAACCCCCGAAACGCCGGGGTGCTGGAGGAAGCCAATGCCGTCGGCGAGGTGGGGTCGATCTCCTGCGGCGACGCGCTGAAGCTCATGCTGAAGGTCGATCCCGACACCCAGGTGATCGAGGATGCCAGGTTCCAGACCTTCGGTTGCGGCTCGGCCATCGCGTCGTCCTCGGCGTTGACCGAGATGATCATCGGCAAGACGGTGGACGAAGCGCTGGTCCTGACCAACCGCGACATTGCCGATTTTCTGGGCGGCCTGCCGCCGGAGAAGATGCACTGTTCGGTGATGGGCGCCGAGGCACTGCGCGCCGCCATCGCCCAGTACAAGGGCGAGGAGTGGAGCGACGATCACGAGGAAGGCGAACTGGTCTGCAAGTGCTTTGGTGTCGACAGCGCGATGATCGAGCGGGCGGTCGAGGTCAACGGCCTCACCACCATCGAGGAAGTGACCAACTACACCAAGGCCGGCGGCTCCTGCCAGACCTGCCACGAGCGGATCGAGGAGGTGCTGGAGACGGTGCTGGCCCGCAGCGCTGCCAAGCCCAAGGCCGAAGCCAAGCCGCAGCCGGCCCCCGCCGCCCCTGCCGGCGGCCCGGGCAACGTGCAACGCATGCAGGCTGTCATGCTGGCCATTGAGGAGCTGCGCCCGCAGATCCAGCGCGACGGCGGCGATGTCCAACTGGTCGATATCGTCGGCAAGGATATCTACGTCAACCTGTCCGGCGCCTGCTCGGGCTGCTCGCAGTCGAGCAGCACCATGATGGGCATCCAGATGAAGCTGGTCGAGAAGCTGGGCGAGTTCGTCCGCGTCAAGCCGGCCTCCCTCCTGAAGGGGAACTGAGGCCATGACCGCGCAAGGCGTCTATCTCGACAACAACGCCACCACCCGCGTCGACCCCCGCGTGGTGGAGGAGATGCTGCCCTACTTCACCGAGCAGTTCGGCAACCCGTCGTCCATGCACGGCTTCGGCGCCCGCGTCGGCGCCAGGCTGGACTGGGCGCGCGAACAGGTGCAGGACCTGCTGGGCGCCGCCCACGACACCGAGATCGTCTTCACGTCGGGCGGCACGGAAAGCGACAACACGGCGATTCTCTCGGCGCTGGAGGCCTATCCCTCGCGCAAGGAGATCATCACCAGCGTCGTCGAGCACCCGGCGATCCTGTCCTTGTGCGACTACCTCGAAAACAAGCGCAGCTACAAGATCCACCGCATCCCGGTGGATCGCCAGGGCAACCTGGACATCGCCGCCTACCGGGCGGCTCTGTCGCCCAACGTCGCCGTCGTCTCGATCATGTGGGCCAACAACGAGACGGGGACGCTGTTTCCCGTCGAGGAACTGGCGCGCATGGCAAAGGAAAAAGACAAGGCCATCATCTTCCATACCGACGCCGTCCAGGCCGTCGGCAAGATCCCGATGAAGCTGGCCGACAGCGTCATCGACATGCTGTCGTTGTCGGGGCACAAGCTGCACGCGCCCAAGGGCATCGGCGCGCTGTATGTCCGTCGCGGCTGCCGTTTCCGGCCGCTGCTGCGCGGTGGCCACCAGGAGCGCAACCGCCGCGCCGGCACCGAGAACGCACCGGGCATCATCGGCTTGGGCAAGGCGGCGCAACTGGCGCTGGAGTCGATGGCCTTCGAGAATTCCGAGGTCAAGCGGCTGCGCGACAAGCTGGAGGCGGCCATCCTCGCCGCCGTGCCCAACAGCTTCGTCACCGGCAATCCCGAAACCCGCCTGCCCAACACCGCCAACGTCGCTTTCGAGTACATCGAGGGCGAGGCGATCCTGCTGCTGTTGAACGAGCAGGGCATCGCCGCCTCGTCGGGGTCGGCCTGCACCTCGGGTTCGCTGGAGCCCAGCCACGTCATGCGCGCCATGCAGGTGCCCTACACGGCGGCCCACGGCGCCACCCGGTTCTCGCTGTCGCGCGAGACCACCGAGGCCGAAGTGGACAAGGTGATCGAGGTGATGCCCGGCATCATCGCCCGGCTGCGCGTCCTGTCGCCGTACTGGGACAGCGCCGTCAACGCCCCGAAGGAATTCGCGCCGACCTACGCCTGATCCCCTGGGGGGCATCCTGCCCCCCAGATACCTCATCCGGGAGGTCATCCGATGCTCAAGGCCCGCACCGTCGTCATCAACGACACCACCTTGCGCGATGGCGAGCAGACCGCCGGCGTGGTCTTCACTCTTGACGAGAAGATCGAGATCGCCCGCCGGCTCGCCGCCGCCGGGGTGCCGGAGCTGGAAATCGGCATCCCCGCCATGGGCGAGGAGGAACGCGAGGGCATCCGCGCCGTCGCTGGTTCCGGCATCAAGGCCCGGCTGATGGTGTGGTGCCGCATGCGCGGCGACGACCTGAAGGCGGCGCAGGGCTGCAACGCCCATATCGTCAACCTCTCCATGCCGGTGTCGGACATCCACATCCACAAGAAGCTGCGCCAGGACCGTGCCTGGGCGCTGCGGGAGATCGAGCGGCAGATCAAGGCCGCCCGCGATCTGGGGCTGGAGGTCAGCTTCGGCGGCGAGGATTCGTCGCGCGCCGATCCCGATTTCATGGTCACCGCCGCCCAGGCGGCCCAGGCCGCCGGGGCGCGGCGTTTCCGCTTTGCCGACACCCTGGGCGTGCTCGATCCTTTCCAAACCTGGGCGCACATCCAGCGTCTTCGCTGCGAAACCGACCTGGAGATCGAAATTCACGCCCACGATGATCTGGGCCTTGCCACCGCCAACTCGCTGGCGGCGGTGCGCGGCGGGGCGACCCACGTCAACACCACCGTCAACGGTCTGGGCGAGCGCGCCGGCAACGCGCCGCTGGAGGAGGTGGTGATGGCGTGCAAGCACCTCTACCACCTCGATACCGGCATCGATACCCTGGCGCTGGGCGATATTTCCGAACTGGTGGCCGAGGCATCGGACCGCCCGGTGCCGGTCAACAAGAGTATCGTCGGCGATGGGGTATTCACCCACGAAGCGGGCATCCATGTCGAAGGACTGCTGCGCGACCGGCTGACCTACCAGGGCTTCGATCCGGCCGAGGTCGGGCGCGAGCACCGCTTCGTTCTGGGCAAGCATTCCGGCACGGCGGCGGTGAAGATGGCCTATGCCGAATTGGGCGTGCGGCTTGACGACACGCTGGCCCACGCCATACTGGCGCGCGTGCGTCATTTGGCGACCAACGCGAAGCGCCCGCCCACCGCCGACGAGTTGTGGCGCTTCCTGGAGGAAGTCGGCTTGCCCGAGGGCATATCATGACCGAAGCGACCGTGGAAACCGGAGCCGGGCTGGCGCCGAAGCCGGGCCTGTGGCGCCTCTTGAAGGAGGACGTGACCTGCGTCTTCGACCGTGATCCGGCGGCGCGCAACCGTTTCGAGGTCCTGACCTGCTACCCGGGCATTCACGCCATCCTGATGTACCGCGTCGCGCATGCGGCGTGGAACCGGGGGTTGCGCTGGTGGGCGCGGTTCTTGTCGTACATCGCGCGCATGATCACCAACGTCGATATCCATCCGGCGGCCCGCATCGGGCGGCGCTTCTTCATCGATCATGGCGCCTGCGTGGTGATCGGCGAGACGGCGGAGATCGGCGACGACGTAATGCTGTACCACGGCGTCACCTTGGGCGGTACCGCGCTGCACCACGGCAAGCGCCACCCGACGCTGGAGGACGGCGTCATCGTCGGCGCCGGCGCCAAGGTGCTGGGCGCCATCACCATCGGCCGGGGCGCCCGCGTCGGCTCCAATGCCGTGGTGGTGAGCGAGGTGGCGCCGGGCGCCACCGTCGTCGGCATCCCGGCCAAGGCGGTGGTGCCGCGCGAGAAGGCGGACAGC
>DASPMK010000341.1:0-2108 GCA_035627075.1 Azospirillaceae bacterium | reverse complement strand
TCGGCCACGGCGACACGGTAGGTCACGGCCGGGGCGGCCGGGGTCGGCGCGGCATGGGCCAGCGCCAGGGCTAACGCGCAGGCCGCCGCACCCCTTCGCCACGCCCGCCCAGTGGAAATCCGCGCGATGGAAATCCGGCGGGAAAAGGCGCATGCCGCGTGTCCTCGCCTGCTGGTCACATCCGCCACCCGCATTTCGCCATGGCCACAACCTTGCCGCCGCCATCGTGTGGAAGCGGCCGGCCGGCGGCAAGGCCTTCATGCATGACGGTGGAATCACGCTGGGCACCGCCGGGGCTCCCCGCGCGGATCGCCGCTAACAGGATGCGGAAAAACGGGGCTGTGCCGCGCCCTTTCCTCCGCTGAGGCTTGAAAATGGCGGTTCCGACGCCTGTTTTGGTCGGAATGGAGCGATTTTTCTTCGCTCCGAGGCTCCCGGAGCCGCCGTTCAGGCGGACTCCGGGCGTGATTACGCCGCCGCCAGCAGCTTGGGCAGGCGGATCAGGTTGTAGGCGGCGGCAGTCAGCGTGAACATCCAGCCGACACGGGCCGTGCCACGATGGCGCGTCTTGCGCAGGCCGGCGCCCTTGATCCAGCCGAAGACCTCTTCGATCCGTTTGCGAATGCGCAGGCTGACGGCGTAGCCGGGGTGGCGGGTGGTCCGGCCGTCGATCGCCGAGCGGCGGTTGCTCGTGTTCTGCGCGACGTGCGGGGCCGCGCCCAATGCACGCATGTTCGCTACGAAATCCTTGGTATCGTAAGCCTTGTCAGCGCCCACCGTGATGCGGTGGCGGCCGGGGATCGCCTCAACCATGGAGACCGCCGCCTCGCGCTCGGCCAAGCCGGTGGCCGCCGTCAGCCGGGCATCGATCACCAGGGCGTGGCGGTTCTCCATCAGCGCGTGGCCCATGAAGGCCAGCTTCGCCGGCTGCCCGTTGCCCTTGCGGTACAGCCGCGCTTCGGGATCGCTGGTCGAGGCATGGGTCTCGTTGGACCGCTTCTCGCCATGGAAGTCGCACTCGCCATTGCGCCCCGGTCCCGGCGGCTCGCCACTGCCGTCTTTGGGCCGGAAGCTCTTCACGCTGGCCCAGGCTTCGATCAGCGTGCCGTCCACCGAAAAGTGCTCGTCCGACAGCAGCGCCTTGACCTTCGGCTGGCTCAGCACGGTGGCCAGGAACTTGGCCGCCACATCCCCGGCCAGCAGACGCTCGCGGTTCTTGGTGAAGACCGTCACGTCCCACACCGGGGCATCCATCGACAAGCCAACGAACCAGCGGAACAGCAGGTTGTAATCGAGCTGTTCCATCAGCTGGCGTTCCGAGCGCACCGAGTAGAAGGCCTGGAGCAGCAGCGCCCGCAGCAGCTTCTCCGGCGGGATCGACGGCCGCCCGATCTTGGAGTACAGCCCCTCGAACGCGGGCGACATCACCTCCAGCGCTTCGTCCACGATGGCCCGGATCGGGCGCAAAGGGTGATTGGCCGGAACCCGCGCCTCACAGCTCACGTAGCTGAACAGACCCTCGCTGCGTTCGTCCGAGCCCCGCATCGTCCCCTCGCCGGCCGCATTCTCAACCACCCGAGAGAATCACGACCGACCGGCCATGCACAGCCCTTTTTCCGCGTCCTGCTAGGACGGTGACGATGACCCGTATGGATGGCATGGATGGGCATCCTGTGGATCAGGAAGCCACCTGCCATTGGGGCGCGTGGCTTCCGGAATGGGATCATTCCAATAAAAGCCACTGCCCTGGACATCACGGTATTTCATTTCTCTGACCAAATTTCACGGAGGCCGTGCGCAGAACAGTTGTAGGCATCGGCCAAGCTTCGTGTCCGGCGCTTTGCGCATATCCGGTTCTCCTTCAGTAAGGGAACGGCTTAACATTTTGTGGCGTTCATAAAATGTGCAAGTGGGCATCGTAGTGATTCGCATGGTTCTGTACGCTTGGAGATGGCATCTACTTTATTGCGCATAGCTTATCGCCTTCTTTTTAGAGTAGCGCAGCCGCTATCGCGGATGACTGAACAGGTCGGGCCGGTGGTGGTGCGGGCTCAGACAGGGCTAAAGTTGAAACCTTGGAGTACAAGCCTTCACGCTTGGCGCAGGCT
>DASPMK010000340.1:0-14566 GCA_035627075.1 Azospirillaceae bacterium | reverse complement strand
CACCAAGGAGCGATCCCGAGGCCGCATTGACGGCGCGGTGGCCGCCTGCATGGCCCTGGGGCGCGCGGCGGCCGACGCCGGGCCTGGGGGCAGCATTTATGATCTGGACGTGCCCGACGAGGAGTTTTTCGTGTAATCGGGAGGGCTAAGCAACGGTTCGCAGCAATGCGGGCCTCCGTCTCTCTATTAGGCCGACAAGATCATCCCCTTTATTTATTGCCTTTTCTAATGCCAATAATATCTGATGTTGTGAGTATGGGTGATCGTGGTTAGAAAGTGTACTGTTAATTGACCACGCATATCCCTGAAATGCGAAATATCCAAACGCAATATCTGGGTCGATCAGTTTGATATTTTTCTGAATTGTTTCTTCAATCCTGCTTTCTTTCGAGTGCAGCACAACCCCATTTTTCCGAATTTTCTCCAGAGAAACAGACTTAATGGTTTCTTTGATATGAATAAGCGACTCTATCTCGATCTTGGTATCTGCTTCCAGTGCGCCCACTAAGTTAATTTCCTCAATCGCCCTTTTTCGATCGTCACGCCTTCTGTTCAGCTCAAAATTGAGAAACGCGCCGATTACTAAGGCCACGAGCCCACCTCCAAAGCCAGCGAGCGCCCCCCAGAATCCCCAAACCTCTCTGCCAGGGCAAAACGGCCCGGTGGCGGCTAAGATGGCAAATGCCAGCGGAACGCCAGCAAGCAAGCCTCCCGCCGCAGAAATCACATTGGTCCAGAGCATATCCCTTTACCTGCTGCCCAAACTCTTTTTTGATTGCTCCTTAAAATGGAAAGCGTCTTTGGTGCGCAATACGGCTTGGTGCCGCACTTGTCGACCAGTCGAGTAGTGCTGCCCACCGAGGCTTGGGACGCCATCGCGCTGGAAATCGGCGAAGCGGTGATCGGGTGGCCGGCGGAACTGGTGACGGGGTGATTTCGGCGCAACTTGCGCCGATAATTATTCATCCCGGCGCGTTCCGGGTGGAGCATGTGCATCGAGGCGGGGCGCTGTTACCCGCGTTACCCAGGGCGCGACGCAGCGGGTAACAAGCGACCTATGTCGGGAAGCCTATGGCAATCAGCTACTTAGCCGCTCTGTTACCCAGGTTACCCGCGTTACCCCTGAAAGACGATGATGTGGCGCAGAGCGATGAGCGGCATCGGCGCTGATCTACGGCAGCACACCCGCCGCCCCACCACCGGCCGATATTTTCCGGCGCTGGGAACTGGCGAATTAGGGGTAAAGCCGTGCTGACACTGGACTGACACAAAGCAAAAGGGCTTAGCCGGTGGTTCGGCTAAGCCCTTGGGAAATTTGGCGGACCCGACGAGATTCGAACTCATGACCTCTGCCTTCGGAGGGCAGCGCTCTATCCAGCTGAGCTACGGGTCCACAGCGGCGATGCGAGGCGCGCACCATAACGCAAACCGAGGCGAGGTGCAAATGGTCTGTGCCCCCGGAGCGCTGGCCTTGGAATTGGCCACCAGAAGGCTTTTTCTTAGAAAGCGAATCAATTCTCCCTATCCTTGCCCAACGAACTCATTGCCGGGGCGACACGCATTTTGATCAAACAATATGACGGAGCATAGGAATATTTCGCGATATGCTTGACCCAATCCAGACCCAAATTGCAGGAATACGGCTTTGGCACTGGTTGAGAGCGGCGACTCCGCCGCCACCTTGAGGAGGATCGGGTATGCCGAATGAACCCAGCCGGTTTCAGGCGCCAGAAGGTCGGGCGGGCTCGTTGTCCCATGACGGGCCCCGATTCACGGCGCAAGCCGCCACCTCGGACGGGTTGGCGTTCCGGCGGCCACCCCTCGATCTGCTGCGGTGCGTCGCCACCGGCAAAAGCGAAGATATCGCTCTTGATGTTTATTGCTCGCCCCAGTTCCTGCTGCGCGAGTTCTTCTGGTTACGCCTGCGCCTTATGGTGTTGCTGATCCGTGCAATGGGCGGACATGGCACGAGCGTGCTCGACTTCGGCGGCGGCAGCGGCATTTTCGCGATGTCGCTCGCCAGCGGCTTCGAGCGGGTGACCCTGATCGATCAAAACACCACCGAGGCCGAACACCTCAACGCCCACTATGGTTTGCCCAACCTGAATATCGTGCGGGCCGATATTTTGGGCCATGACTTCGGCGAGGGGGTATTTGACGCCGTGGTCGCGGCCGATGTCCTGGAGCATTTCCTGGATGTCGATGCCCCGATCACGCGGATCCACCGCTGGCTCAAGCCGGACGGCCTGCTGTTCACCTCGCTGCCGACGGAAAATCTGTGGTACCGCATTCTGCGGGTGATGTTTCGCAAGCAAAAACCGCAAGACCATTACCACACCGCCGCCGAGGTTGAGCGGCGTCTCGCCACCTTGGGTTTCCGCAAGGCGCGCGGAATTTACCACCCCTTCGTGCTGCCGCTCTTCCCGCTGTTCCGTATCAGCGCCTGGCGCAAGGCATGAACGAACGGCACCCGATCGGAACTACCCCGGATGCGCGCCTGTTGGGTGGGCAGGACATCGGTCCAACGCCCGCCCATCCAGGGCCTACGCAACATGGGGAAACGCGATCATGGACAAAAGCGACATCATCGAAAGCCTCAATGACCTGATCCAGATCACCGAAGACAGTCACGACGGCTATCGGCGATCCGCCGAGGATGCCAAGGATTCCGACATCCAATCGCTGTTCCGCGACCTGTCGACCCAGCGCGAATCCATGGTCCGCGAGCTTCAGGACCTCGTCGCCCAACTGGGCGGCCAGCCCACCGACAGCGGCACCATGCTGGCCGGCGCCCATCGCTTCTTCGTCGATCTGAAGTCGGCCGTCACCGGACAGGACCGCGAAGCCATCCTGCGCGAGGTCGAACGCGGCGAAAGCGAGGCCATCCGGCGGCACGAAAACGTCCTGTCCCAGCCCCTGCCGGCGGACATCGCCGCCATCGTGCGCCGCCACCTCGATCGCTTCCAGGCCGACCGCAACCGCATGACCGCGCTCAAGCGGGCGGCCTGAGTCCCCGGCCTCCCGAAAAAGACGCCCTCAAGGCACCGCCTTGGGGGCGTCGGGCTTTTCGGCGATCATGCCGTCGGCCGCGCGACCATGACCGCTGGGCAGGTCGGCGACCGGATCACTAAGCCACGATACAATGTCGGTCAGCACCACCTGGGCGTGGATATCGCGCATCAGCATGTGATAGCCGTCGGGGTACTCGGCCACCCGGTGCCGACCCGCCGGCAGCGCCTTCAGCGCCTTTTCGATGGGTTCCTTGGGCAACACCTGCTCGTGCGCGCCGTAGAGCACCAGTGACGGAACGGTAAGGCGCGGAGCGGCCGCCAGGGCATCGGACATCAGGTCGGTCAGGCCGTTGACGCTGTCCACCCGCGTGCCCTTGATGACCAAGGGATCGCGGCCCAGCGCCCGCAGCATCTCGATGTTGTCGGACGCCTTGATTTTCAGCCCCTTGGGGGCGCTCAGCTTCATCCACGGCACCGTGTTCACGCTGAGCCACAGGGCGGCGCGGTGGAACACCGACATGGTGTCGCGCCCCCACACCGCCGGCGCCACCAGGATCGCCCCGGCCGGCTCCAGCGGCTGGTAACCCACGGGCGGCGGGCTGGTCAGCGCCTTCATGGCCACCGCCCCGCCCATGCTTTCGCCCAGCACGTAGAACGGCACGCCGGGGTGGCGCCGCCGCACTTCGGCCGCCACGGCGTAGAGATCGGCTACCATCGTTTGGGCGCCGGGCCAGATGCCGGGGTCGGCGGTGGCGCCGAAGCCGCGCTGGTCGTAGGCATAGGTGGCGATGTCGTGCTCGGCGAAAATCTTGCCCGGTTCGGCGAAGGCGTTGGAATAATCGTTGAAGCCATGCAGTGCCAGGACCACCGCCCTGGGCCGGCTGGTCTGGGGCAGCCAGTGGCGGATCGGCAGGCGGTAGCCATCGGCCGCCGTGAAGGCGTCATCACTCAAGACCGCAGGCGCCATGGCCGGACCCATCGGTTGGAAACGCGCGGCACAACTGGCGAGCGCCAAGGTGACAAGAACAAGGCCCCAGGTCAGGAGCCGGACCGGCCCGCGCCTACCGCGCGCCATGGACGGCCGGAATGGAAGAGGACGCATCGCGGTGGCTGCCGGTGAGCTGCAGGAAAATGTCTTCGAGGTCGGCTTCGTCGGTGGAGAGATCGAGAATGCCGACCCCGGCCCCGGCCACCGCCGCCAGCACCGCGTCCACCCGTTGGCGGCTGGGCTGGTAGCGCACCACCAGCCGCCGGGGATCGGTCAGTTCGGCGGCAAAGCCGTCCAGCGTCTCGGGCAATGCCGCCAGATCGCGGTCGAGGGTGATGGTCAGCGTCTTGCGGTCGAGCCGGCGGCGCAGCGCCTCGGTGCTGTCGCACGCCACCACCATGCCCCGGTCGATGATGGCGATGGTGTCGCACAACTCCTCCGCCTCCTCCAGGTAATGGGTGGTCAGCAACACCGTGGTTCCGGCGGTGTTGAGCGCGCGCACGTGGTCCCACAGGTGGCGGCGCAGTTCCACGTCCACTCCGGCGGTGGGCTCGTCCAGCACCAGGACCGGCGGCGAATGGACCATCGCCTTGGCCACCATCAGCCGGCGGCGCATGCCGCCCGACAAGGTGCGGGCGTAGGCGTCAGCCTTGTCCATCAGCCCCACCGCCTCCAGCAGTTCGGCGGTGCGGCGCTCCTCCTTCGGGACGCCGTAGAGCCCGGCCTGAAGGGTCAGCAGCTCCCGCGGGGTGAAGAACGGGTCGATATTCAATTCCTGCGGCACCACGCCGATGGCCGAGCGGGCGCGGCGCATCTGTGCTTCGATGTCGAAGCCCCACACGCGGGCCTCGCCGCCGGTCTTGTTGACCAGCCCGGCCAGGATGTTGATCAGCGTCGACTTGCCGGCGCCGTTGGGTCCCAGAAGCCCGAAGATGGAGCCGCGCGGAATGGCGAGGTCGAGGCCCTTGAGCGCTTGCTTGGCCGGCGACTTGCCCGAGGCGCGATAGATTTTGGTGAGGCCGCGCACCTCGACCGCGATATCGGGAGGTGGGGAGGTGTCGGTGTTGGCGTGGCTCTGGTCCGTCATGGCTCTCCCGCAAACCGGCGATCTGTCATTGACGTTGCCTGACGTCACCGGTTGGGTATCATCCGGTTGGCCGGGCGGTCAATCGCGGGCGCCATCGGCCAAATCTTGTTCCAGCATGCGTGGTAACCCCAAAGGAGTGGCGATGGAGCCGACCGAAACGATCACCGTGGAAACGACGACCGTGGGCTGCGATGGCGGCGGCGGGGCCTTGGGCCATCCTGTGGTCTACCTGACGCTGGGTCGCGAAGGCCGCGCCGACTGCCCCTATTGCAGCCGTCGTTTCATCCTGAAGGAAGGCGCCAGGATCGACCACGGGCATTGAGCCCTCTCCCGCCACCTACCAAAAAGGCCGCGCCCCGATGGGGCGCGGCCTTTGGTTCGGGACGAACCCGACCGATCAGCGCGAGTAGAACTCGACGACCAGGTTCGGCTCCATCTGTACCGCGTACGGCACGTCGGCCAGCGCCGGGGCGCGCACGAAGGTGCCCTTGAGCGCGCCGGTGTCCACCGACAGATAGTCGGGAACGTCACGCTCCTGCGAGACGGAGGCTTCCATGATCAGGGCCATCTGCTTGGCCTTCGAGCGCACCTCGATCACGTCGCCGTCCTTGACCTTGTAGGAGGCGATGTTGACGCGGCGGCCGTTCACGTTGATGTGGCCGTGGTTGATGATCTGGCGCGAGGCGAACGGGGTCGGCGCGAACTTCATGCGATAGACCACGGCGTCCAGGCGACGCTCCAGCAACTGGATCAGGTTCTCGCCGGTGTCGCCCTTGCGGCGCACGGCCTCGGCGTAGAGACGGCGGAACTGCTTCTCGCCGATGTTGCCGTAGTAGCCCTTCAGCTTCTGCTTGGCCATCAGCTGGATGCCGTAGTCGGTCGGCTTCTTGCGGCGCTGACCATGCTGACCCGGGCCATACTCGCGGCGGCTGATCGGGCTCTTCGAGCGGCCCCACAGGTTGACCCCAAGACGGCGGTCGATCTTGTACTTCGAGGAAAGACGCTTGCTCATCTCGTACTGTCTCTTTTCTTGATGCCTCGTATTGTCCCGATAGTTCCGCCGAACCGCAAACACCGCGGCGGCGGACGGGGCGTCAAGGCAGGCACGCCCGCGTTCTCGGGAGGAAGCGCGCACTATACGCACGACGCGCCGAGAGTCAAACCTCGCTTGAGAGCGTTCGCAAAGTGTTCCAATGGCATCGATAATCGGCGGAGCATCCTTCGACTCCTGTGTTTCAGGCGCTTGACAGGCGGCGGCGGAATGGACATTATCCGCGCCACAAAGCGTGGGGCCGTAGCTCAGCTGGGAGAGCGACGCGTTCGCAATGCGTAGGTCGGGAGTTCGATCCTCCTCGGCTCCACCAACACCTTCCCAATTTAATGATTATAATCGGGGATCGGCTTCGCCCCTTGTGGTCGCGCGCCCAAGCGTCGCGGGCAAGGCCGTTGAAGATGCGCCACTCCCTGGCCCGAACGGCGGGGTGAGGCGCCTACCTCAGCGCTTCCAGATAGGCGAGCAAGCTATCGTGCTGGGGGATGATCAGGCCGATCTGGGTCATATCGATCACCTTGCGCACCTGTCCCCCGCCGACGATCATGGCAAAGCTCTTGTCCTTGGCGGCGGCCTCGGCGTTCATGATCAGCAGCATGCCGATGCCGGAGGAGTCGATAAGCTCCAGCCGCGTCAGGTCGATAACGAAACGGTCAACATGCGAGGACTTGATGTCGGCGATGATATCCTTCGCCACTTCACCGTCATGGGCGCCGAATCGCCCAATAGTGTCATAGCACACGAATTTTTCTTCGATCATCCTGGCGTACCGCACGGCCGTATCTCGCCTCGCCCCTGGTTCATGGATCGTGAACGACGACAGGCTCCGTGAAGGACCGATGGACGTCAACCACTTACACGCGTATGCGGCAATCCGTTCCGGCTATTTTTCACAATTTTCTAATGTTTATGCTTGCTTGTTTTCCGTATTGACGCACCGATTCCACATCCGCTACATAGAAGCAGTTACGTGGCGATTTGTCCGACCGGATTGCGGGCCACGATAAATATGCCGCTAAAGAGGTCAGAGCCGCGCCCGCGCCTCGACCCCTCGGTCGGGGCTATTTTTTTGACCGGAGCGGCCATGACTTTCAAGACCCACGCGCCCAAGTCCCTGCCCGACACGCTCGACCCGCGCACCCGCCTGATCCACGGCGGGCCGGAGCGCAGCGGCTTCGACGAGACCTGCGAGCCCATCTACATGACCTCGGGCTACGTCTATGGTGCCGCCGAGGAGGCGGAGGCCGCGTTCGCCAACGACGGCTGGCGCTACGTCTATTCCCGCTTCCGCAATCCCACGGTTTCGGTTTTCGAGCAGCGCATCGCCGACTACGAGGGCGCCAAGCTGGTGTGGGCCACCGGCAGCGGCATGGCCGCCGTCCACGCCGCCATCCTGAGCCAGGTGCGGGCGGGTGACCGCATCGTGGCGCCCTACGCCATGTTCGGCTCGTGTCTGTGGATCATCAAGGACCTGTGTCCGCGCTACGGCGTCGAGGTCGACCTGGTCAACGGCACCGAGCTGGAGGAATGGAAGGCGGCCCTGTCCAAGCCGGCCAAGGTCGTGTTCCTGGAAAGCCCGACCAACCCGATGCTGGAAGTGATCGATATCCAGGCCGTGGCCGATCTGGCGCATGCCGCCGGCGCCCGGCTGGTGGTGGACAACGTCTTCGCCACCCCGGTGCTGCAAAAGCCCTTCGACCTCGGCGCCGACGTGGTCGTCTACTCCGCCACCAAGCACATCGACGGCCAGGGGCGCTGCCTGGGTGGCGTGATCCTGGCCAATGACGACAGCTTCCTCGACGACGTAGGCCCCTTCCTGCGTCACACCGGCCCGGCGCTCAGCCCTTTCAACGCGTGGCTGCTGGCCAAGGGGCTGGAAACTCTCGAACTGCGCGTCAAGGCCCAGACCCAGACCGCCCTGGAGGTCGCGCGCTTCCTGGAAGGCCACCCCAAGGTCGCCCGCGCGCTGTACGCCGGGCTGGAAAGCCACCCGCAGTACGAGTTGGCGCGGCGCCAGATGAAGGGCGGCTCCAACCTGCTGGCCTTCCAGATCAAGGGTGGCAAGGAGGATGCCTTCCGCGTTTTGAACGCGTTGAAGCTCATCCCCATCTCCAACAACCTGGGTGATTCCAAGAGCCTGATCACCCACCCGGCCACCACCACCCACCAGAAGCTGACCGACGCCGAAAAAGCCCGCGTCGGCATCACCCAGGCCACGCTACGCCTGTCGGTGGGCCTGGAGGCGGCGGCGGACCTCATCCGCGATCTGGATCAGGCGCTCAACGCCTGATGCGCGACGGCTTGCGGCGGATGGCGATCCGCCGGAAGCCATGACGCCCCCTGAATTCACATATTCAAATAGCTGAAAATTAAATATTTACATTTCACATTGCCGAACATTGGGTTTTATTTTATACACAACGAAGCTGATAAATGAGCCATATTTAAACACACTCAGTTTGTTTTTCATCCGCCAACACAGGTGAGGGTTGCCAGCCATGTCCTTCCTCCATGCCTTCTCCCGCCGTGCCGCCGTCGCCGCGTTCGGGCTGGCGGCGGGCCTTGCGGCCGCTTCCCCGGCCGATGCCGCCACCGAATTGCGCATCGGCTTCATCCCCGTGGTCGGTTCCGCCCAGATCTTCGTCATCGACGGCGAAGGCTGGGCCAAGGAGGCCGGCATCGACCTCAAGCTCACTCAGTTCGAATCCGGCCCAGCGATGATCTCGGCGCTGGCCTCGGGCACGCTGGACGCCTACCTCGGCGGTATCGGCCCGATCATGGTGGCGTCGGCCAAGGGTGTGGACACCAAGGTGGTGGCCTCGGCCGCCGTCGAGGAAATGACCGTCGTGGCGCGCGGCGACTTCGCCAAGACCGCCGACGCCGCCACCGCCGCCGGCTTCCAGGCCTTTGGCGAGAAGGCCCGGCGGCCGGTGAAGATCGCCACCCAGCCGCCGGGTTCGGTGCCGGACACGGTGCTGCGCTATTGGCTGGCCAACACGGTGAAGGCTGATCCCGCGACCTATGAAATCATCGCCATGGGGATCGAGCAGACGCAGCAGGCGTTGCTGGCCGGCGCAGTGGATGCTGCCACCATCCGCGAACCCGCCGTCACCCTGGTCCAAGAGCGCGAGCCGACGACCAAACTGCTGGCGCTTGGCGGCCAGATGATGAAGGACCAGCCGGGCTCGGTGCTGGCCGTCACGGGTGCGGCCGTCGCCAAGGACCGCGCCGCCATCGAGAATTTGGTTGCTCTTCACGTACGTGCCACAATTTTTTTGAAGGAAAAGCCGGATCAGGCCGCCCGGCACTTGCAAAAGATTCTGGGTAAGGGCATCACCGATGTCTCGGTGTTCCAGAAGGCGCTGACCTCGCCGGCGACCAGGTTCGTCGCCGACCCCATCGCCATCAAGGCAGCGACGAAGGACATGCAGGACTTCCAGATCAAGTTGGGCGTGCTGGAGAAGCCGGCCGACCTCGACAGGCTGTTCGACGACAGCTACTTCCGCAAGGCTGCCCCGTAAGGACGGCCAGTAAGGACAAATGACGATGCGCCGCTCTCTCCTCGCCCTGGCCGGCATTCTCGCCTTCCTGGCGCTATGGGAAGCGATGCCGCGCCTGGGTTTCGTCTCGCCACTGTTCCTGCCGCCGCCGTCCAGGCTGCCGGCCACCTTCGCCCGCGAGATCGCCGGTGGCCACTGGCTGGCGGCGGCGCTGGCCAGCCTGCGCCACTATGCCGTCGGTCTTGCCATCGGCACCGGCCTCGGTGTGGCGCTGGGCGTGGTCACCGCCATCAACGACCGGCTGGATACCTTCCTGTCGTGGGTGATCCGCCTGTTGCGCCCGGTGCCGGGGTTGGCGTGGGTACCGTTCGCCATCGTCTGGTTCGGCGTCACCGAGGCGGCGGCCACCTTCATCATCGTCATCGGCGTGGTGTGGATCAATTTCTACGCCAGCCACAGCGCCGTGCGCGCCGTGGACAAGGACCTGATCGAGGTGGCCGA
Source organism: Azospirillaceae bacterium (assembly GCA_035627075.1). Lineage (GTDB taxonomy): Bacteria > Pseudomonadota > Alphaproteobacteria > Azospirillales > Azospirillaceae > DASPMK01. The sequence continues at coordinate 4,428 of DASPMK010000340.1, read as the reverse complement.
CGCCTTCGGCCACCGTCCCTTAAGCACCAAGCTGGTCAAGATCATCCTGCCCGCCGCCACCGCCGGAATTCTGTCCGGCGTGCGCACCGGCCTCGGGCAAGCCTGGATGGCGGTGGTCGCGGCCGAGTTGTTCGGCATCGCCGGCCTGGGCCAGCGGATGATGCAGGCGTCCTCGCTGCTCGCCACCGACGTGGTGGTGGTCTACATGATCACCATCGCCGCGCTTTACGGCCTGTCCGACTCCCTCTTCATCCTCATTCGAGATCGGTTGCTCCGATGGCAGCGATAGTCGACATCCGGGGCCTCGCTATCGCCTACGGCGCCGCCCCGCCCGTTCTCGCCGGCTTTTCCGCCAGCCTGGAACAGGGCTCCTTCACCGCCATCGTCGGCTCGTCCGGGGTGGGCAAGTCGACGCTGCTGCGGGTCATCACCGGCCTGTCCAAGCCAGCCGAGGGAACCGTCACCACCCCCGACCACGCCGACGGCCGCCACCGCCCCTCCGCCCTGGTGTTCCAGGAACCGCGCCTGCTGCCCTGGCGCCGGGTGATCGGCAACATCCTGTTCGGCCTGGAGGGCCTGACCCTGTCCACGGCCGAACGGCTGGAGCGCGCCGTTCAGGCCCTGTCGCTGGTAGGATTGTCGGAGATGGCCGAACGCTGGCCGCATCAGCTTTCCGGCGGCCAACGCCAGCGCGTCAACCTCGCCCGCGCGCTCGCCGTGCGGCCGAGCCTCCTGCTGCTGGACGAGCCCTTCTCGGCACTCGACGCCATCACCCGCCACCAGCTTCAAAACGAGCTGTTGCGGGTGTGGCGCGACACCGGCACCTCGATCCTGTTCGTCACCCACGACCTGGACGAGGCGGTGTATCTGGCCGACCGGGTGGTGGTGCTGGGCGGCCGTCCGGCGCGGGTGGTGCGCGACTTCACCGTCGACCTCCCCCGCCCGCGCGACCGCGACCACACCGCCTTTGCCGACACCGTGAAGGACCTGCGCGCCGCGCTGAACGACTCGCTGGTGGACGGCGCGGGGATTTGAGGGTTTGCCGGGTCCCGCGGTAGCGTCGCCGGGTCGACGGAAAGGAAAAGCATGAGGTTTTTTCATTTTCTGGCCCTGCTGGTCCTTCCCACCGGCCTCTCCGGCTGCGCCGATGTCCTCGCCGCCAAGGCGCTGGCCCCGGCCACCTTCGGCATGGAGCGCATCGCCGACCACCTCTACGTCGATTCCGCCATGTCTCCGGCGCAACGCGAGGAGGTGGCGGCACTGCTGCCCGAGGCGCGGGCGCGGGTGGCGGCCTATTACGGCGAGGTCACCTCCACCCCGGACATGATCGCCTGCTCCACGCAGGAGTGCTTCGATGTCTTCGGTGGCGGGCGCCGCCGCGCTCTCGCCGTCGGCTGGCGGGCGCTGGTGCTGTCGCCGCGCGCGCTCACGCCGCCCATGTTGGCCCACGAATGGTCGCACACCGAATTGCACGCCCGCGTGTCCAGCCTCTTCGCCCTGTCCTTGCCGGTGCCGGCGTGGTTCGACGAAGGACTGGCGGTGATGATCTCCGACGACCCCGCCCATTCCGAGGAGATCTGGCAGGAGGTCGAACGCCGGAGCCTGCCCCGCCCCGATCTGGCTTCGCTCACTACCCTGTCGGCCTGGAACGCCGCCGTGGTCCGGTACGGCGACGCCCAATGGGCCGAAGGCTCCGGCACCCCGCAAATCCTCTACCCTCTCGCCGGCCACGCGGTGCGCGGCTGGTACGCCCGCGCCGGCCGCGAAGGGCTGCTGGCATTGATCCGGCGGGTGCGCGAAGGGGAGGATTTCGACGCGGTCCATGCCGGCGAACCTGGTTGAAAAGTTCCTTGTTCGTTCTATGCTGGTCTTTCTCCGGCACGCGCGGGCTTGACCCGCGTATCCACGCTCCGCAACAAGTCCGGGCATGACGATTAAGGTGAGAATGGGAACGGAAAAAACGGGTGCCGTGGCGCAACAGGGTGCGGAAGACAGCAAGATCAATATCTTGCTCCAAAATCCCGGTGCATGGAGACGCAGGCTGGCGCACGCGGAGGCAATCCGCCACCGCACCTCTCCCCCGCGCATGCGCGGCTTCCGCCCCGCGCCCGGCTGTGCTATCGCTCCCGCCCATGTCTGACACCGCCGTTCGCTTCGCCCCCAGCCCCACCGGCCTGCTGCATGTGGGCAACATCCGGCTGGCGCTCATCAACTGGCTGTTCGCCCGCCGGGCGGGTGGCTCATTCCTCCTGCGCCTCGACGATACCGACGAGGAACGCTCGTGCCCCGAATACGCCCAGGCGATCGAGGAGGACCTGCGCTGGCTGGGCCTTGCCTGGGACCGTTTCGCCCGCGAATCCGACCGCTACGCCCGCTATGACGAAGCGGTAGAGAAACTGAAGGCCGACGGCCGGCTCTATCCCTGCTACGAGACGCCGGAACAGCTCGACCTCAAGCGCAAGAGCCTGCTGGCACGCGGCCTGCCGCCCATCTACGACCGCTCGGCCCTGCGCCTGACCGACGCCGACCGCGCCAAGCTGGAAGCCGAAGGCCGCAAGCCGCACTGGCGCTTCCTCCTGGAGCACCGTCCCGTGGAATGGGACGACCTCGTGCGCGGTCCCGTCCATTTCGAAGGGGCGGCCCTGACCGATCCCGTGCTGGTGCGCGAGGACGGGCGGCCGCTCTACACCTTGTCCTCGGTGGTGGACGACATCGATTTCGCCATCACCCACGTCATCCGGGGCGAGGACCACGTCTCCAACACCGCCGTGCAGATTCAGCTTTGGCAGGCGCTGGGCGGCACCGTGCCGACCTTCGCCCACCTGCCGTTGCTGACCGACACCGCCGGCCAGGGCCTGTCGAAGCGGCTGGGCAGCCTGTCGGTGGGCAGCCTGCGCCAGGACGGTATCGAGCCGATGGCGCTCAACGCCCAGTTGGCCAAGCTCGGCACATCGGATGCCATCGAGCCGCGCCCGCATCTCGCCGATCTCGTGGCCGAGTTCGACCTGCACAAGATTTCCCGTGCCACGCCCAAGTTCGACGTGGAAGAACTGAAGCGCCTCAACGCCCGCCTGCTGCACCTGACGCCGTTCGAGGACGTGCGCGACCGGCTGGTGACGCTGGGTTTCGCCGGGGTGGACGCCCGGTTCTGGGAGGTGGTGCGGCCCAACCTGGAAAAGTTCGCCGATGTCGCCGACTGGTGGCAGGTCACTCACGCCCCCGTCGCTCCCGTCGTCGCCGATGCCGGTTTCCTGGCCGAAGCGGCCAAGCTCCTGCCGCCCGAGCCGTGGGACGGCACCACCTGGGGCCAGTGGATCGAGGCGGTCAAGCAGGCGACCGGCGCCAAGGGCAAGGCGCTGTTCATGCCGCTGCGTCAGGCGCTTACCGGGCGCGACCATGGACCGGAATTGAAGAATCTGCTACCCCTGATCGGCCGGGACCGGGCGCTCGCCCGCCTGTCCGGCACCACCGCCTGAGACGACCGAAAGGGAGGCAGACCGATGCCGCTCGACCTCTACAATACCCTGACCCGCAAGAAAGAGCGGTTCGAACCGCTGGAGAAGGGCAAGGTCGGCCTGTACGTCTGCGGTCCCACGGTGTACGACTGGGCGCACCTCGGCAACGCCCGGCCGGTGGTGGTGTTCGACGTGCTGTATCGCCTGCTGAAGCGGGTATACGCATCGCCCGACTGGACGGTGACGTACGTCCGCAACATCACCGATGTGGACGATAAGATCATCGCCGCCTCCCAGGCGTCGGGCGAGCCCATCGAGAGCATTACCGCCCGCACCACCCAGGCGTACCACGAAGACATGGCGGCGCTGAACGCGCTGTCGCCGGACATCGAGCCGCGCGCCACCCACCACATCAGCCGGATGATCGCCATGATCGAACGGCTGGTCGCGGCGGGCCACGCCTACGAGGCGGAAGGCCACGTCCTGTTCAACGTGCCGTCCATGGCGGAGTACGGCCAGCTCTCCCGCCGCAATCGTGACGAACTGATCGCCGGCGCGCGGGTCGAGGTGGCGCCCTACAAGCGCGACCCCGCCGACTTCGTGCTGTGGAAGCCCTCCACCCCCGACCAGCCGGGCTGGGACAGCCCCTGGGGCCGGGGGCGGCCGGGCTGGCACATCGAGTGCTCGGCCATGTCCGAACAACATTTGGGCCAGACCTTCGATATCCACGGCGGCGGCCTGGACCTGGTGTTTCCGCACCACGAGAACGAAATCGCCCAGAGCCGTTGCGCCCACGGCGGCGCGCCGCTGGCCCGTTTCTGGGTCCACAACGGCTTCCTGTCGGTGAACGGCGAGAAGATGTCCAAGTCGCTTGGCAACTTCTTCACCGTCCGGGAACTCCTGGACGAGGCGCCGGGCGAGGCCCTTCGGCTGACCCTGCTGTCCGCCCACTACCGCCAGCCCTTGGATTTCA
>DASPMK010000339.1:0-3501 GCA_035627075.1 Azospirillaceae bacterium | reverse complement strand
GGTGGCGACGCTTGTCGAAGGACTACGAAGAGCGCACCGATGTCGCCGAGGCTATAGTCACCGTCGCCGCAATCAGAATCATGCTGCACCGCCTCGTCCACCCAAACCGCAGGCGCCTTCCTGCACCTCGCTTATGAAACGGGCTGTAAACCATGGCAATCCGCGCTCACGAGCAATTCCGCTTGCGCTGCACTGCTTAACTGCGCCTGAACATTGGCATGGGCAACAAAATGCCGATAGAATAAGCGTCGATTTTCGGCCACATTATCTTTGATAACAATTTAACCGCATTGAAGTGAAAAGCAGGAGAAAGAACAATGGGAAAATGGGAAGAAGAGTTTCTACGCGGCGCGCTGACGGGCGCGGGCTTTGAGAACCATGACCTCCAGGGAAAACTGAGCAGGGCCCAGCAGGAAGCCAATCGGACTTCCCAAGACATCGCCGCCCTGAACCTCGCACTGCGTGAGCGCAACGAAAAAATTCAGAGACTTGAAGCCCACATAGCGGAATTGGATAAGGCTTTGGATGGCTGGAAAGCGTACGCCAACAAAACAGAAGAGGATTACAAACGCCTGCGTGGCATTATTGAGCAGGCGCGCGAGGAATGCGATGACCACATAGCAGATAAGCATTCCATGAAAATGGAATTGGCCAAAACTACCGATTTGGCCAGCCAGCATTACAATAGAGCCCTTGTTATGCAGGCGTATGCCGAATCGCTTGGACAGGCTCTAGGATACGTAACAAAGAATATTTTTCAGAAGCCGTTCAGCGAGTGGCCTGCTGTGTTGAATCCCGACATTTATGGGCAAGGAGACGCCTATCTTGTTGACGCCACGCAGCGAGCCAAGTTGAGAGAGAAATATGGTGATGAAGTGACGATAGAAGCGGTTTCAATGGCCGCAAGGTGTTTGGAACCAATGCGCTCTGCTGCAGCGACCTTTAAGCGGGCGCACCAGTTTAATCACAACACACCTCGCCACGATAAAGACGACATCTGGGCGTGTTGGGAAAATCTCGGTCAAGAGAAATAACTGAACGCTCTATTGTTCAGGCTGGGGGGGGGCATAGGCGCTAAGGTAAGGATTTTCGGCTAAATCGCATTGCTCTGGGCGCGATGGCGGCCCCAAGTTTGGGAAATGCGAACAGCATGTCCCCCACTTGGGGCGGCGGGCCGGTCTCTTGAGGAGCGCCTTCCCAATCTGATCGAGCAGCTTGCTGAGGTTGCCGACCTGGACGCCACGGCGGCGCGGTATAGTGCGCTGATCCGGCGCCGTGGTGTCTGATACCGATGGCGGCTGAAGGGTTCCATTGAGATGCTGGGGTTCCACTTGTCTGAGGATGGGCAGCAAGGTTCACCTGAAACGTCACCTTTGTCAGCGCCGGATGAATACTCCTCAAAAGGGGCGGCTGAAATTTCCCCAGGCTGACGCAACGGCACGGCTCCGGGGCGTACGCCCTGGAGCCGTGCGGCCGCCCGGTGCCCATCATTCCCTCGGTGGATCGAGGGAGGGCGCGGGTGGTTACACGTGGGGAACTCGTCATGATTCTCGATCTCGCCCGCGAGGGCATGTCCGTGTCGGCGATCGCGCGCCGCACCGGGCTGGACCGCAAAACCATCCGCAAGTACATCGCCCGCGGTCTGGAGCCGCCAGCCTACACGCCGCGCCCGCCCAAGCCGACGCTCGTCGGCCCCTTTGAGCCTTACCTGCGCGAGCGCATTACCGCGTTCCCGGAATTGACGGCCAGCCGGCTGTTGCGGGAGATCCGCGCCCTCGGCTACACGGGCGGCTACACGGTGCTGAAGGACTTCCTGCGCGCCATCCGCCCGAAGACGCCGACCGCCTTCGAGCGCCGCTTCGAAACCCCGCCGGGCAAGCAGGCCCAGGTCGACTTCGCCTTCTTCAAGACCGCCTTCACCGACGAGCCCGAGGTGGAGCGCATCGTCTGGCTGTTCTCCATGGTGCTCGGCCACAGCCGCATGATGTGGGCCCGCTTCGTCGCCCGCCAGGACCTGCAGACCGTGCTGCGCTGCCACGTCGCCGCCTTCGAGGCGTTCGGCGGCGTGCCCGGGCAGATCCTCTACGACCGCATGAAAACCGCCGTGCTCGGCGAGGCCGAGGATCCCGATCAGCCGGGCAAGGGCATCGCCTACAACGCCAAGCTCCTCGACCTCGCCGGCCACTACGGCTTCCTGCCGAAGGCGTGCAAGCCCTATCGGGCGAAAACCAAGGGCAAGGTGGAGCGGCCGTTCCGCTACGTGCGCGAGGACTTCTTCCTGGGGCGCAGCTTCCGCAACCTCGAGGACCTGAATGCCCAGTTCACCCAGTGGCTGGACCAGGTCGCCAACATCCGCCGGCACGCCACGACGGGGCGCGTCGTCGTCGAGCACTTCGCCGAGGAGCGCGGCCAACTCAAGGCGCTGCCGGCCGGTCCGTTCAACACCGTGCTGGCCCTGGAGCGCCGCATCACCCGCGAGGGCATGGTGTCGGTGGCCGGCAACCTGTACTCGGTGCCGGACTGCACGCGCCGGCGCACCGTCGAGGTGCAGGTCACGGCGGATGCGGTCAACATCCTGGAGGACGGCGCGCTCATCGCCTCGCACCCGGCGCTGGAGGGCCGCGGCCAACGCCGCATCGCTCCCGGCCACCGCTCCCACCCGCCGCCGGGCAACAGCCTGACACCGCGCGAGGACGCCAAGCCCGCGGCGTCCCGGCCGTGCGGCGACACGGTCACGCCGCGCGACCTGGCCATCTACGACGCCGTCGGCCGCCGTCTCGCCGGCCAGGAGAGCGTGCGATGAGCGCCGCCGCCCTTGAGGCCGGCCCGGCCACCCTGGACCGCATCCGCCGCCATCTGGTCGGGCTCAAGATGCCGCGCGCGCTCGAAGTGCTGGAGCACATCCTGCGCCGCATCGAGCGCGGCGAGATCTCCGCCCTGGAGGCCATCGACAGCCTGCTCGGCGAGGAGCTGACGCTGCGCGAAGGGCGGCGGGTGAAGAGCGCGCTGAAGATGGGCCGGCTGCTCAACATCAAGACGCTGGCCGGCTTCGACTTCTCCTTCCAGCCCTCGCTCGACCGCGACCGCATCATGGCCCTGGCGCAGCTCGACTTCGTGGAGCGGCACGAGGTGGTGCATTTCCTCGGCCAGCCCGGCTGCGGCAAGACGCACCTGGCGCTCGCGCTGGGTGTCGAGGCGGTCAAGGCCGGGCGCTCGGTGTACTTCGCCACGCTGGCCGACATCGTCGGCTCGCTGGCCAAGGCGGAACGCGAGGGGACGCTGCGCGAGCGGCTGCGCTTCCTGTGCCGGCCGCAGTTGCTGATCGTGGACGAGATCGGCTACCTGCCGGTCATCCCCGGCGGCGGCAATCTCTTCTTCCAGCTCGTGAATGCCCGCTATGAGCGCGGCGCCATGATCCTGACCTCCAACCGCGGTTTTTCCGAATGGGGCGACGTCTTCGGCGGCACCGTGGTCGCCACGGCGCTGCTGGACCGGCTGCTG
>DASPMK010000338.1:0-14580 GCA_035627075.1 Azospirillaceae bacterium | reverse complement strand
CCAAAATTATCGTTCTGCAATGCCCGCGAGGCTCCTTCGCGCCGATATCCCTTGGGCCGATATCCCTTGGAAAGAAGGCGCGCAGGACGACATCACACCACCGAACCGCGGGAACCACGGTCACAGGTGGGCAAGGTCAGCCGGTGGCGGGCATCATGTCGTGCGAAAGGATGCCTAACCGGCGGGCTTAATGCAACTGGCGCGACAAGTTGAATGCGCGGCGATTTGCCATGGCCTCTTGCGAGCCTACAGCGCGCGGCGACTCATGGTCTGGACCAGCACCGAGCGGACCACATTGGGGCCCATCACCTTGTCCGACGCCTGTTGCAGCTTCTGCTTGACCATGGGGATGGCAACCAGTTTGCCGTCCAGCACGGTACCATCATCCAAGGCGCCGTAAAGTGCCGTCAGGAAGGCATCGATCAGTCGGGGGGTGACGGCCTGGATCAGGGCGGCGTTGCCCGGTTCGTCCACTTCCAGCGTAACGACCAGCGTGAGGAAGGTTTCCGCCTTTTGCTTGCCGATCACCGGCACTACGATGGGGGCCACGCGGACGAAAATGGGATCGCCCTTGGGCTTCTTGGCTTCCTCTTCCTTGGCGGCTTCGTCGGGCGGCGGGGCGAAGAGGTACATGTAGCCGGCATAGCCGCCGCCACCCAGGATCAGCAACACCACGAGAAGGAAGATGATCTTCTTCATGGTGCGACCATGATGGGAAACAGCTTAACGTCGCGTTAACCCACCAAAGCGACGCCCTCGCCTTAGAAGTGCTCCCACCCGCGTCCTTTGAACGTCATGGGCGCGCCGTCGGCTCCCAAAACCGTTACCGTTCCCGCCGGACCGGACTCCATGCGGCCGATCTCGGCGACCGGGGTTCGGGCCTGAGCCGCCAGGGCCCACACCGCCTCGCGCCGGTCGGCCGGAACCGTGAACGCAAGCTCGTAGTCGTCGCCCATGGTCAGGAGCATGGACCACAGGTCCGGCTGGCGCTCCAGCACGCGCAAGGCCGCCGGAGAGAAGGGAACGCGCCCCGCCTCCACCACCGCCGTCAGGCCGGAAACCTCGGCGATATGGCCGAGGTCGGCGACCAAGCCGTCCGAGACGTCGACTGCCGCCGTCGCCACGCCGCGCAACGCCGCGGCCAACGGCAAGCGGGGTTCCGGCCGGCGCAGGCGGCCCAGCAGGTGAGCGCGATCCACCTCATCCCCCCCCTCCAACCGATCCTGCGCGATCAGCAGGCCCAGAGCGGCGTCGCCGATGGCGCCGGTGGCAAACACCCGGTCGCCGGCCCTGGCCCCGCCCCGCGTCATCGCCCTGCCCCTCGGTACCGTGCCGAACGCCGTCACCGACAGCATCACCGGCCCCGGCGTCGAAACCGAGTCGCCGCCGATGAGCGGAAAACGGTATCGCTCCTGGTCCTCGCCCAAGCCACGCACGAAGGCCGCCAGCCACCCCTCCCCCAGCCCTTTCGGCAAGGCGGTGACGAGGCTATAGCCCAGAGGCTCCGCCCCCATGGCCGCAAGGTCGGAAAGGTTGACGCGCAGCAGCTTGGCGGCGATGTCCTCCGGTGGGTCTTCCGGGAAGAAGTGGACGCCGGCCACCATGGCGTCGGTGGTAACCACCAGTTCGAATCCGTCCGGCACGGCGAACACGGCGGCGTCGTCGGTCAGGCCCAGGGCTCCGGGAAAGTCCTTGGCCAATGGCTTGAAATACCGATCGATCCGCCCGAATTCGCCGAAAGCGGAGCTACTCACGGGTCGGATCCGGGTTGGCCAGTTCGTCCGGCCGCAGGGTACGCGCCAGACGGTCGAGCACGCCGTTGACCAGACTGGGCTCACGCCCGCCGAAGAAGGCGTGAGTCACATCAAGATAGGCACCGATGATGATGCGCGGATGCACGTCGGCATGGGCCAGCAGCTCATAAGCACCGGCGCGCAGAACAGCCCGCAGCAACGCCTCCACCCGGTCGATCGGCCCGCGCCCGGCCAGCGCGTCGGAAATCATCTGATCCACGTCGTCCTGGCGATAGGCGGCGCCGCGGACGATGTCGGCGAACAGTTGCGGGTCGGCGGCGACAAAGCGCGCGCCCTCGGCTTCGTCCACCTCGCCGCCCAGGCGATGCTTGACGAATTCACCAACGACGGTTTCCACCGGCGTCCCGGTGATGTCGATCTGATAGAGCGCCTGCACGGCGGCCAGCCGCGCGGCGGCGCGCCGGACCTTGGCCGAACCGCCGCCGGAACGGTTGCGTCCGCCGCCCTTGCCGCTTGCGCGTTTGCTGGTGGCGCGGGCGTCCGCGCCTTCCTCGGTACCCATGGGTGATATCGTCTCGGGATCAGCGTGGGAAAAGCCGGAATTGGCGCTTCAGCTCAATCATGTCAAGGCAGGCACGCGCCGCCCCGCCGCCCTTGTTCTTGGCGGTGGTCGAGGCCCGAGCCCAGGCCTGCTCACGATTTTCCACCGTCAGGATGCCATTGCCCACCGCCAGGGTGTAGCGGAGGGCCAGATCCATCAGGCCGCGCGCGCTTTCGTTGCACACGATGTCATAGTGCGTGGTCTCGCCGCGAATGACGCAGCCGAGCGCCACATAGCCATCGAACCGCTTGCGCCCGGAAAAAAAATCCATGGACCGCACCGCATACTGGATGGCAGCGGGGATTTCCAGGCAACCCGGTACCGCGACGCGCTGGTAGGTGCCGCCGGCCTTCTCGATTTCGGCGGTGGCGCCCCGCGCCAATTCCTCGGCAAGGTCCTCGTAGAAGCGGGCTTCCACGACCATGAGATGGGGAGCGTCGGACATCAACGTATCTCCTGGTTGCCACCCGGCAGGGTCTGGTCCTGTGGAATGGAGCGGTGGCCGGCGACGGTCAAGCCGTAGCCCTCCAGCCCGATGATGGTCTTCTTGCGGTTCGACAGCAAAATCATGCTCTTCACGCCCAGATCCAGCAGAATCTGCGCTCCAACGCCATAGTCGCGAAGCTGCGGCCCGGCACCGGGCTCGCCTTCTTGGCGGGCGCGGACGATGGACGACAGGCTGGTCGGCTGCGGCTCGCGGAGCAGCACGACCACGCCACGTCCTTCGCGCCCGATCAGTTCCATGGCGGCTTGAAGCTCGCCCTCTCGCCCGGCTGAACGGTCACCCAGCACATCGTCCAGCACCGACAGCGCATGCATGCGCACCAGCACCGGCTCATCGCCGGCGATGTCGCCCTTCACCAGCGCGATGTGCTCGGCGTAGGCGATGGTGTTGGTGTAGACCATCATGCGGAAAGCGCCGCCGTGGCTGGACTCCAGCGTGGATTCCAGGATGCGCTCCACAATCGTCTCGGTGCGCCGGCGGTAGGCGATCAAGTCGGCGATGGTGCCGACCTTCAGGTCGTGGTGCTGGGCGAACGTCACCAGGTCCGGTAGGCGGGCCATGGTGCCGTCATCGTTCATGATCTCGTAGATCACCCCGGCCGGGCCGAATCCCGCCATCCGGGCAATGTCGACCGCCGCCTCGGTGTGGCCGGCACGAACCAGCACCCCGCCGTCGCGCGCCACCAGCGGGAACACATGCCCCGGAGTCGCAATATCATGGGCCCCCTTGGCGGGGTCGATGGCGACCTTGATGGTGTGCGCCCGGTCGGCGGCCGAGATGCCGGTGGTAACCCCTTCACGCGCCTCGATGGAAATGGTGAAGGCGGTCTGGTGGCGCGAGCGGTTGTTCTGCGCCATCAGCGGCAGGCGGAGTTGCTCCACCCGCTCCCGCCCCATGGCAAGGCAGATCAGGCCACGCCCGAACCGGGCCATGAAGTTGATGGCGTCGGGCGTCACCATGTCGGCGGGGATGACGAGGTCCCCCTCGTTCTCCCGATCCTCGTCGTCCACCAGGATGAACATCCGGCCCTGCCGGGCCTCCTCGATGATTTCCTCGGGCGGCGACAGGTCGTGCGTGGAAATCTTCATTCCTGTCCCACCAGCCGGGCGACGTAGCGCGCCAGCATGTCGACTTCCAGGTTCACACGGTCGCCGGGCTTGGCAGCGCCGAAGGTGGTCACGGCCTGGGTATGAGGGATAATGTTGATACCGAAGCGGGGACCGTCCACCTCGTTGACGGTCAGCGACACGCCGTCCAGCGCGATCGAGCCCTTCGAGGCGATGTATTTCGCCAGCGTGGCCGGCGCCTCGTAGGTAAAACGCAGGGATTCGCCATCGGGCATGATGGAAACGATGGTCGCCACCCCGTCCACATGGCCGTAGACGAGATGGCCGCCCAACTCGTCGCCCAGCTTCAGCGAGCGCTCCAGGTTGACGGGCGTGCCGACCTGCCAGTCGCCCAGCGTGGTCTTGGACAGGGTTTCCGCCGAGACCTGGATGTCGAACGTCTCCTGACCCGTGGCGACCACGGTCAGGCATACGCCGTTATGGGCGATCGACGCACCGATCTCGACCGTGGACAGGTCATAGGCGGTGGCGATGGTGAAGCGGGTATCGCCCTTCTTCTCGACGGCGACGACCCGACCGACGTCGGTGATGATTCCGGTAAACATGGCGCGGAGATTAACAGAAATTGTTGCGGGGTCCAGTGGGCCGCCACGGGAACCTAGCCTCCCCGGCGGACATAGCTCTCCCAAAGGTCGTCGCCGGCCTTACGGGCCTCGACGCGGGTGAAAGCGGCACTGTCGCCCAACGCGTCGACGCCATAGGCCCGCACCGCCGGAATGCCGTCGCCGCCGATCACCGAGGGGGCGCGGAACCATTCCAGACGGTCGACGAGATCGGCGCGCATCAGGCTGGCCGCCAGCCGCGCCCCGCCTTCCGACAGGACGCGAGTCAACCCCCGGTCGGCCAGCGCGTGACCCAGCAACGACAGATTCGGGCTGCCGGTATCATCGGGGGGAATGGTCAGCACCTCCAGGCCGCAGTCCTCGAAGGCGCGGCTCCGGTCGCCGTCGGCGTCGGGCCGGGTGACGACCCAGGTCGGCACGCGCGAGGCCGAGCGCACCAGCCGGCTGGTCAGCGGCAGCCGCAGACGGCTGTCGACGACGACACGCACCGGCGAGCGGTCCTCCAGGCCGGCGAGCCGGCAGGTAAGTTCGGGATCATCGGCCAGCGCGGTGCCGATACCGATCATGATCGCGTCGTGGGTGGCGCGCAGGCCATGCCCCCAGGACCGGGCCACCGGCCCGGTGATCCAGCGGCTGGCACCGGTGTGGGTAGCGATCCGCCCGTCCAGCGTGGTGGCGAGCTTGAGCGAATAGAGCGGCCGACGATCGAGGACGCGGCGGAAGAAACCCTCGTTGAGGCGCTTGGCCTCGGTTTCGCACACGCCCAGCGTCACCGCGACGCCGGCTTGGCGCAGACGGGCCACACCGCCGCCGCTGACGCGCGGGTCGGGGTCCTCACAGGCGATAACGACACGGGCGACGCCGGCCGCGATCATCGCGTCGGCACAGGGACCGGTTTTGCCGTGGTGGCTGCACGGTTCCAGGGTCACGTAGGCGGTGGCGCCGCGCGCCAGATCGCCGGCCCGGCGCAGGGCTTCGGTTTCGGCGTGCGGTCGCCCGCCCGGCTGTGTCCAGCCTCGCCCGACCACCAGACCATCCCGCGCCAGGAAGCACCCCACCGCCGGGTTGGGCCAGACATGGCCAAGGCCGCGGCGCGCCAGATTGAGCGCCGCCTGCATGAACCGGAGATCGTTCGGATCGGCGGCGTCGGCCATGGCTTGCTCTTCAGACCTGTGGCTGTGTCTCGGGGTTCAAAGAGCCGACGATCTCGTTGAAGTCCGACGCTTCACGGAAATCACGGTACACCGAGGCATACCTCACATAGGCGACCTGATCGAGGTGCAAAAGATGGTTCATCACCATCTCGCCGATCATCTTCGACGGAATTTCGCTTTCACCCGACGATTCAAGCTGGCGGACCAGACTGTTGACGATGCGGTCGATGCGATCGGCGTCGATCGGCCGCTTCCTCAAGGCGATGCGCATCGAGCGCAACAGCTTGTCGCGGTCGAAGGGCTCACGCGTGCCCGTGCTCTTGACGACGGTCAACTCCCGCAATTGCACCCGCTCGAAGGTGGTGAAGCGGGCACCGCAGCCGGGGCAGAAGCGTCGGCGGCGGATGGCGGAGTTATCCTCGGTGGGACGGGAGTCCTTCACCTGGGTGTCGTCGTGGCCGCAGAACGGGCAGCGTATGAGCCCTCTTCCCTCTTACAACGTCTGGTAGATCGGGAAGCGCTGGCACAGTGCGCTGACACGTTCGCGCACCGCCGCCTCCACTTTGCTGTTGTCGCCCGAGTTGCTGGCTGCCAGACCGTCCAGCACCTCGACGATCATCTCGCCGACCTGCCGGAACTCCTCGACGCCGAAGCCGCGCGTCGTCGCCGCCGGGCTGCCCAGGCGCACACCGGAAGTGATCATGGGCTTTTGCGGGTCGAAGGGCACGCCGTTCTTGTTGCAGGTCATGCCGGCGTTTTCCAGGCTGTGCTCGGCGTCCTTGCCGGTCAGGTTCTTCGGCCGCATATCGACCAGCACGATATGACTGTCGGTGCCGCCCGACACGATGTCGAGCCCACCCTTGATCAGCACATCGGACAGCACGCGGGCGTTGTCCAGCACTTGGCGGGCGTAGGTCTTGAACTCCGGCCGCAGCGCCTCGCCGAAGGCCACCGCCTTGGCGGCGATGACATGCATCAGCGGGCCGCCCTGAAGGCCGGGGAACACTGCCGAGTTGATCTTCTTGCCGATATCCAGGTCGTTGGACAGGATCATGCCGCCGCGCGGACCGCGCAATGTCTTGTGCGTGGTGGTGGTGACGATGTGCGCGTACGGCAGCGGGCTCGGATAGACGCCGCCGGCCACCAGACCGGCGTAGTGCGCCATGTCCATCATGAAGTAGGCGCCCACCTCGTCGGCGATGGCGCGGAAGCGCTGGTAGTCGATGGTGCGCGGATAGGCCGAACCGCCGGCGATGATCAACTTTGGCTTGTGCTCGCGCGCCAAACGCTCCATTTCATCGTAATCAATGCGAGCATCTTCGCGGCGTACACCGTACTGCACGGCCTTGAACCACTTGCCGGACAGATTGGGCGCGGCGCCATGGGTAAGATGGCCGCCGGCGGCCAGCGACATGCCCAGCACCGTGTCACCCGGTTGCAGGAGCCCCAACAACACCGCTTGGTTGGCCTGCGAGCCCGAGTTGGGCTGGACGTTGGCATAGGCGCAGCCGAACAGCTTGCAAGCGCGCTCGATCGCCAATTTTTCCGCGATATCGACGAACTCGCAACCGCCGTAGTAGCGCTTGCCCGGATAGCCCTCGGCATACTTGTTGGTCAGCACCGAGCCCTGTGCCTCAAGAACGGCGAGCGACACCACGTTTTCCGAGGCGATCAGCTCGATCTGGCCCTGCTGGCGCGACAATTCCTGACGAGCCGAGGCGTACAACTCGGGGTCGGAGTCGGCCAGCGACGTGCTGAAGAAGGCGGCCGTGGACGAGAGAGGGGAAGTCGACATGGGAGTACAGGTTCCTTTCACGACATCGTCGGCCACGCCGGCCGCGGATGCGACTATTCTTACGCCAGCGTGTCCAGTTTATCGATGCGACGCTGGTGACGTCCGCCCTCGAAATCGGTGCCAAGAAACGTCGCGAGACAATCCCTGGCGACCTCGATACCTGTGGTCCGCGCGCCCAGTACCAGCACGTTGGCGTCGTTGTGCTGGCGCGCCAGTCGCGCGTCGGTCACATCGCGGCACAACGCGGCCCGCACACCGGCGTGACGGTTCGCCGCGATGCTGATACCGATGCCCGTACCGCAAATCAAGACGCCACGCGTGGCGCGGTTTTCGCGAATCGCGTGCGCCACCTTGGCGGCATAATCGGGATAATCGACCGAATCCGGGGTGTGGGCCCCCAGGTCCTCCACCTCATGCCCCAGATCCGCAAGCGCCTCGCGAATCTGGGTCTTCATGTCGATTCCGGCGTGGTCGGAGGCGATGACGACAACTGGCTTGGACATTGACTTGAGCTCGATCTGGTTCAGGCAAGGCGGGCTTGGGTAAGACTACCAGATATCGTTTCACATCGCCAGATTGCCACAAAGCTTCGCCGCCCGGTCACGCCGGCGACGGAAGGTGATCAGGCCACTGTACCGACCAGCCCTATTCACCATTGATCACTTCGGCGTGAAGCCGCCCGGCTCCAATCGGTAACGGCTTCAAACGCTCGCGGAAAGTTCCTGGTAAAGGCGGGCATCATGGCGAGACAGCCCGCGCATATCCCCTAGGCTTTCTTAAGCTGATCCTGAAATCCCTCGCTCACCCAAAATAACTTACTTGGCTCTTGCCGCTTTTATATTGACACGCACACTCCTCTGTGCAAATTCTGTCGCACCCAAACAATGAAAAACCAGGGCTCTAGGCAATGAGTGATCAGGCACATCACGATCAGCCGGATGGCGCCATCTTGCGCATGACCGCGGACATAGTCTCCGCCTACGTCAGCAAGAACGTGTTGCCGGCACAGCAGATTCCGGAGGTGATCAATACCGTATTCGCGTCTTTGGCGGGATTGAACACCACTCCGCGTGAAACACAATCTGAGCCGCTTAAACCGGCTGTTCCCGTGCGCAAATCGGTCACGCCCGAGTACATCATCTGCCTGGAAGACGGCAAGAAGTTGAAGATGCTCAAGCGCCATCTTCGCTCTACCTACAACATGTCGCCTGATGAGTATCGCGCGAAGTGGGGCCTGCCACCCGACTATCCGATGGTGGCTCCCAACTATGCCGCGCAACGTTCGGAATTCGCGAAACGAATCGGCCTGGGCCGTACGTCCAGTCGCCAGTCGCGACGCAAGGCCTCCTAAGCGCCAAGCACACCGACCCGTTTCGAGGCGGCGGACCCGAGGTTCGCCGCCTCGATGTGTTTACGCCCACCTGATTGTCCCGGTTTGCGGGCGGCGCCCGCTCCTGTTCCTCCCCGGAGTTCAAGGCGTTTTTGAATTGGGCACTTTTCCCACGGCGCCTTTGCCCGCCGGCTTGCGGCCGGGATCGATCGACAGGTCCACGGAGTCATCCGTGGGTGGAGGACCCAACCTGACCCGATCCTTCACGCCCAACTCCCCGATCGCTTTGACCAGCGCCTCATAAGTGGCCACGTCGGCCGGGTTCGGCCCTGGCGGCAGCGACGGCGGCGTGTCGGGCAGGGCGGTTTCTGGCGGCGGTTCGGGCGGCATCGCGGGGTCGACGTCATCCGGCGCCCTCTCCGGCCTGGAGCCCGGTTGCGACGGCAAACCGGCTGGCCGCACCCGCGGGGGAGGCGGCGTCTCCTCGGCTTCGGCCTCCGGTTCCGGAGGCTGCCACTGACGAAAACAGTCTACGAAATAGTATTCATTGCAGCCGCGCACGATTTCCCGCGGCTCCGGCGCCTTCTGTGGCCGGGGCGGCCGGTAACGCGAGGCGCCGGGTTCGAAGGTGCCCGGCGGCGGCTCGAAGGCCAGGGCTGGGCGCCCCGTGGCAGGCATCCCAAGAAACAGCGCTGTCATGACCAGAAGGGAAAATGCGGGGCGCATCCCTGAAACCAAAGATGAAGTGAAGTTCAAGCCCGCCACTTACATCCCTTTCAGCGACGCGGCTTGCCGGCGTTGCGCTTCAAGACGTAATCGAGTTTGGCCAGGACGGTGCGCTTGAGCATTTCCCGGCTGCCGATCGCCGGCCCCACCACCGAGACTTCGGTGAGCGTAACCGGATCGACCGCGACAGCCTTCATGTAGCTGCCGACGCGGTGGAATTCGAGCAGAACTTCCTTGTCAGCCATGATCCCTGATCCAGGCTTGCCGGGTTTCCAGTAACCGTCGTGGGCCGCGTGCGGCACGGGAATAGGCGACCAACCCCACTCACGGGCGCCGGAGCCGTCGGCGCACCGCGTGGGTTGGGTAAGCCGCCCCTCTGGAACCCAGCACCTTGCCGACGACGGACGTCAGGCGGCCGAGGTCAGCGGAAAACCGCTGTAATCGAGCGACGCCGACCAGAAGCGCTCAAGCTTGCGCAACGTCTCGTTGGTCCGCGTCAACTCCTCGTTGGAGAAGCCTGCTTTGTCGAGTGCCGCGACCTGACGCTCGAACATCTCGCTGATCTTCTGACGCAGGTCCAGCCCCTTGTCCGATAAGCGCACGCGTACCGAGCGCCGATCATGGGGCGAGCGTTCCTGCCCGAGATAACCGTTCTCGACCATCTTCTTGACGTTGTACGACACGTTCGATCCGAGATAATAGCCGCGCGCCGTCAATTCGCCGACCGTCATCTCGTCTTCGCCAATATTGTACAGGATCAGGCTTTGGACGTTGTTAATGTCCTGAATGCCGAGCCTGTCCAACTCGGTTTTCAGCACCTCAAGAAAGTGCCGGTGCAGCCGCTCGATCAAGAGGATGCTCTCATAGTAGGGTTGACGCACCGTGATCTCCTTTGGCTCGTACCTTTTTTTGCACCTGCGAAAAGCCGGGGCTCGTTTTTGCTTTTTAGTTACCTTAACCGATTCCAAGACGCGAAGCATCTCGATAATATCGCAGAAATGCCACGCGTTCCTGCTCCTCCCCTGAGCGTGGCGGTCTGCCGCCCTCGCTTCAGGAAAGACATTCCGGAAAGTCGCCCGTCTCAGAGCACCTTCCGATGCTTCTTAACCGCCCAGTTTGAGACAAGTCCTGCCATCATTTCACGCCGATGTTGTTTTGCATCCAAAAGGCGACAGAAGGCAATGAAAATGTTGAAGTTTCCGAGCATTCCGCCGGCGCGGCAATCATGGTTGGCATAAGCCTCGACGAAGTTCTTGTTCACCGCCGCCCCACCCTCTCCGCCTTTACTCGCGCATCGCGCGCAGCCAGGAACGACGCCGCCCCTTGCCTGTTGATCCGCTGGCGTTATCCTCGATCATTCAAGGCGTACCCTTGCCCACCATCCCTCAGCCCCGCGCAGCCCCCGCCATGAAGCTCGCCGTCGTTCTGAACGAAGCCGCCGGCACGCTGCTCGGCGAGCCGGTCGACCAAGCCGTGCGCGATGTGCGCGACTGGTTCGAAAGGGCCGGAGCGGAGGTGGAGGTGTCGAGCGCCGCCGGCCCGGCCTGTGTTCCGGCGCTGCGCCGGGCGGCGGAGTCGGATGTGGACGTGGTGGTGGTGGGTGGTGGCGACGGCACCATCAACACCGCCGCCGGCATGCTGGTTGGTACCGGCAAGGCGCTGGGCGTCCTGCCGCTTGGAACCATGAATCTCCTGGCCAAGGACCTCGGCATCACCTTGCCGCTGGAAGACGCCGTGGCGGCACTGGCGCGCGGCACCATCCACGCCATCGATGTGGGCGAGGTCAACGGCCACGTCTTCCTCAACAACTCGGTCCTCGGCCTCTATCCGGCCATGGTGCAGGAGCGTGAACGGCAGCGCGGCGTACACGGCCTGCGCAAATGGCCGGCGATGACCGTGGCGGCGATCAAGTCGCTGTGGGCCTTTCCCCGGCTGACGGTCACGGTGGACACCGGCAGCGGCCCCCGTCTGATCAACACGCCGGTTCTGGCGGTGGCGAACAACGCCTATGACGACGGATTCGGGCAATTCCTTCAGCGATCCCGTCTGGACGCGGGTGAGTTGGCGGTTTATGTCGCTCGCCATCGCAACGCGCTGGGGCTGCTCCGCCTGATGGCCGACGTGGCGCTTGGAACCTGGCAGCGCAACCCGGACCTGGAGGCCTATACCGTGACCGAACTGACCGTCGCGAGTCGCCGCCGACGCCTCAAGGTGGCCAACGATGGCGAGGTGCTGCGGCTCACCCCGCCTTTGCGCTACCGGGTCCGCGCCAAGGCGCTGAATGTGCTGCTGCCGGCGCCGGCGCCATCCGCGGAGGCTGTAGCGTGAGGAAGCTGGCCCATCTGTCCGACCTCCACTTCGGCCGCATCGATCCCGCCGTGGTGGAAGGCCTGCTGTTCGATCTGGTGGTGCAGCGGCCCGATCTCATCGTCATCTCGGGCGATCTGGTGCAGCGCGCGCGCTGCTCCTATTTTCGCGCGGCGCGCGCGTTCCTGGAGCGCCTGCCCTTTCCCTATGTGGTGGTGCCCGGCAACCACGACATCCCGGTCTACAACCTGCTCGCCCGCTTCACCGACCCGTTTCACAACTACAAGCGCTTCATCACCCGCGACCTGTCGCCGCTGCATGTGGACCCGGAAATCGCGGTGCTGGGCATCAACACCGCCCGCGCGGTGATTCTCGACTTCGCCCACGGCCGCATCAACCAACAGCAGCTTGACCGCATCCGCGAGGTGTTCGACGAGCTTCCGCCCACGGTCTTCAAGGTGCTGTTCACCCATCACCCGTTCATGCCACCACCCACCAGCCCCCAGGCCAAGCTGGTGGGCCGTCACCGGCTGGCGTTGCCGGCGCTGGAGGCCTGCGGGGTGGATCTGCTTTTGGCCGGTCACCTCCATCGCGCCTACAACGGCGACATCATGGACCACCACACCCATGTCGCCCGCTCGATCCTGGTGGCGCAAGCCTCCACCGCCACCTCGACCCGGCTGAGGGACGAGCCCAACGCCTACAACCTGATCTCGATCGCCGCCCCCACCGTCACCATCGAGGTGCGGTCGTGGGAAGGGGCGCGGTTCGAGCCGGGACTCACGTCCACCTACGCCCGCGCCGAGCACCGCTGGGAACTGGTGGAGCGTGATACCGGCCTGGAGCGGGCCGAGCGCAAGCTGGCCAACTCCGCGGTTGTTTCGGGGCGGGCGGCGGGCGTACGATCCGGCACGCAATAATCCCCCGCTCATCGTGATCCCGCACCATCATGCCGACCTCCTTCCCTCCCCCGTCCCTCGGGGCCTTTCCGCGCACCCGCCTGCGCCGTAACCGCACCGACGCCTGGACCCGCCGTCTCGTCGCCGAAACCTGCCTGTCGGTCGATGACCTCATCTGGCCGGTGTTCGTGCTGGATGGCGAAGGCCGCCGCCAGCCGGTGGCCTCCATGCCGGGGGTGGAACGCCTGTCCATCGACCTGATGATCGAGGCGGCGCGGGAGGCGGCGGCTCTCGGCGTTCCCTGCCTCGCCCTGTTCCCGGTGGTGCCGGCGGCGTTGAAATCCGACACCTGCGAAGAGGCGTGGAACCCGGACAACCTGCTGAACCGCGCCGTGCGGGCGCTGAAGCGGGCGGTGCCGGACATCGGGCTTTTGTGCGACGTGGCGCTCGATCCCTACACCAGCCATGGCCACGATGGACTGGTGCGTGACGGCCGGGTGCTGAACGACGAGACGGTCGAGGTGCTCTGTCGTCAGGCGGTGGCCCAGGCCGATGCCGGGACCGACGTGGTGGCGCCCAGCGACATGATGGACGGCCGCATCGGCGCCCTGCGCGATGCGCTGGACCGGGCCGGGCACGCGAACGTGCGCATCTGCTCCTACGCGGCCAAGTATGCCTCGGCCTTTTATGGCCCGTTCCGCGATGCCGTGAACTCGGGCGGCTTCCTCAAGGGCGACAAGCGTACCTACCAGATGGACCCGGCCAACACCGAGGAGGCCCTGCGCGAGGTGGCGCTGGACCTTCAAGAGGGGGCCGACATGGTGATCGTCAAGCCGGGCCTGCCTTACCTGGACGTCGTGCGCCGGGTGAAGGAGAGCTTCGCCGTGCCGACCTTCGCCTATCAGGTGTCGGGCGAGTACGCCATGATGAAGGCCGCCGCCACTCAGGGCTGGCTCGACTACGACAAGGTGATGCTGGAGACGCTTTTGTGTTTCAAGCGCGCCGGCGCCGACGCGATCTTCACCTATGCCGCGGTCGATGCGGCCAAGGCGCTGGCCAAGGGCAGATGATGCCGTCCCGTCAGCCAGCGCCGGTGTCGTCCCATGCCTGAACCGCCAGATGCCGGGCGATCCGGCCGTCCCGCAGGTCCAGGGTCGTGGACGCCACGACGTGGCAACCGTCGGGGTATTGGCATTCCTCGACGAAGGCCACGCGATCCGACCCGACGACTTCGTGGCCGATGGCGTGGGTCATGTCGCGGCCGCAGATATCGGTCCAGAATTGCTGGATGGCCGTCTTGCCGGTGAGCTTCATCGGAGCGCTCGGCGGGCGGTCGCGGTCGACGATGGTCATTTCGGCATCGTCTGCGTACAGGCTGGCCAGCGCCTGGGCGTCGCTATGCTCCAACGCCCTTTTCATCTCCGAAAAATCGAAACGCCCCGTCGGTAATACCGTCGCCATGGCGCACCTCGTCCGCTCGCTGTCCAAAGCCGAGCCCCAGTATAGTGGATCGTCGGCAGATGGCGGACACGCGCGGACGGACAGGCATCTTCCGATGCTCCTCCGCCGGCGGAAGCGCAAACAAAAAGGGCGGCGATGATATCTTGCGATCCCATCGCCACCCGAGTGCCGTTCCAGGAATGGGAGCAGGGACCAGGCCCTTCACCCAAGTAGAAATTTAATCAAATTTGATTTGTATCACAAGCGACAAAAACCGGCCATCATTCCCGCAGAAAATCCCGGATCAAACCGATCTGCCGCTCGTCCATTAAGCTTGGCGCGTGTGCCGTGCCGGCGATCTCCACCACCATAGCCTTAG
>DASPMK010000337.1:0-11671 GCA_035627075.1 Azospirillaceae bacterium | reverse complement strand
TCGGCCATCTCGGTGATCTCGTCATCACCCGAGCGCTGAATGGGAGCGTCAAGATGGCCGGAAGCGAGCCGCCGGGCATCGGTCGCAAGGGCCGATAGCCGGCCGAACACGCTGCGGTTCAAATAAAGCCAGAGGAAAAGGCCGGGACCCACCAGCGCCACCAGCGCGATAACGAGGATTTGCAGACGCCCATGGCTAAGCTGGATGGCGGCTTCCTGGTTCATGGCTTCGGCCCGGCTCTCGGCCTGGACGGCGAGGTGCGACACCGCAGCTGAAATCCGCCCGATCAGATCTCGTACCGCATGGGCCGTGACCGCAGTATCGTTGCGTGCCCCCATTTCCTCGGCGCGCAACTCGAAAAGACTGCGTTTGCCGACGCCGAGCGCCGCCATGCGGCCCACAATCTCCTTGAGCCGGGACGCCTCCCAGCCATCGGCGGGAAGACGTTCCAGCGCTGCCGCCAAGAGGTCTATGTCGGTTGCATAGCGTCGGCGCAGGTCGGCCAGATGGGAGGGATCGGTGGCGATGGTGGCCTCGGCCGCCATTGTAACCAGGGTCGTGCCGCTGAGCGCCAGCACCGGCAACGGACCGGACAGGTCGTTCCCCTGGCTGGCCGAAAGCGTCGCCAGGGTGGTGCGATACGAGGCCACCGTTGCCGAAAGCTGGTCCAACGCCTTGTGCCGGTCGATTTCCAGATTAAGGCGCCGGGCCACTTGGCCGTTCAGGCGGTCGACGCTTCGCAGCAACTGATCAATCAAGCCGGCCACGGTATCGACGGCCGAGCGATCAGCCTCCATCAACCCCAAATCGGGCAGGCGGGGGGTAATCTGCCCTACCTGCTGCCGCAGAGCGCCGTGACCCGACTGACGCTGGAGTTGGCTTTGCGCCCCTTCCAGCGCGGAGGCGAGGGCTCCCAACCGGCTGGCGCTCTCCGCCAGCTTCAGTGCCTGAGTGACGCCGGGGTAAGTGTCGTGGGTAATGCCGTTCAACAGGCGCTCGATCGAGGCATAGGTGGTCCAACTGATGGCACCGGCAAGCAGCGTAATCGCCGCCACCGCACTGATCGCCAGCATTAATTTCGCGCGGATACCCAAGCGCCGAGCCTTTGCCGGCGCTTTGGGCGGTTGCGCCGAGTCGAGGCCGATGGCCGCCATGAGTCGCGCCGTCTCCACCACTTTGGAGCCCTTACGGAAGAACACGACTTTATGTCAGTTGCACTGCTCTTGCCAGAGACAATCGATTGGCGTGTTCGAAAAGAGGCGGCTGGCCCCTACCCCTGCGGCGCAGCTCACTGTTGAGTGGTAATGTCGCCGGTAATGGGATTGATTTCGACAGTCACCCAGTTGCCGTCGCGGTTTTGCACCTGGGCCAGGTATCGCTCTCCTTCACGGCGGAAATCGCGCATGTCGACATAACCAAGACTGGCGAACTGGTTGAGCA
Source organism: Azospirillaceae bacterium (assembly GCA_035627075.1). Lineage (GTDB taxonomy): Bacteria > Pseudomonadota > Alphaproteobacteria > Azospirillales > Azospirillaceae > DASPMK01. The sequence goes on along the minus strand of DASPMK010000337.1, from coordinate 10,231 downwards.
GCGTGGTCTGCACCAGCTCCAATTGGCGCTGGGCAGGCCCCATGCGCGGCCGTATGGCTTCCGTCATGTCGGCCGGGACCTGATAGCCTTGGGTTCCCTGGGACGGTGACGACCGCATCCTTTGACGATTGTCGGGGGCGGTGTCGCCGTAATCGTTCATCTGCGCCAGCGACCCAGGTGCCGCGGCCATGGATAACAGGGCGCCGAGGGTCAGCACCTTGAGTGGAAGGTGTCGGGTCATCATCACGATTTCTCCCATAGGTTAGGTATCCGGAGGCGGAGCCGGGCATCGATCGAACCGGCGGCCCTGAATCACGAACAGGTCAGCAGCCCAACCGTTGCCGGTGCGCCCGTCGACAAGAACTGTGAAGAGAACGGGCGCGCGGGAACCGAACGCGCGACGCACTGTTGGGTCGTCGTCAGGGGGGAGTGATGGGATGCCCAAAGCCCGCCACCCTGCCGCCTCGGCACCCGAATGGGCCATCCGGAACCGGAATGGCCGATTTGGTTACCCAAGGCCTCTCGATGCAAGCCTCGCTCCTAATCGGGCAGCGCCCAGCCATCGTGGGCGTTGCCCGTTTTTCGTCACCCTGTCCTTGGGATCAATCGGTGTGCGAGGCGTCGCCCATGGGCTCGCGGCCTTCCATCAGGAGCCGCAAGGCGCGCCGTCCACGTGACAGGCGGGACTTCACGGTACCGATGGAGATGTCGAGAATCTGTGCCGCCTCATTATAGCTGATGCCTTCAAGCCCGATCAGCAACACCACTTCCCGTTGCTCGGTCGGCAGTCGGGCCAGGGCGCGACGAAGGTCGCGCAGTTCCAGGCGGACGATCTGAGCGCCGAAGGTCTGGCCGGCTTCGGTGGCGATGTCGGTATCGATATCGAGGAAAATCTGCCGGCGACGGATGCCGTTGATGTGCAGATTGCGCAGGATGGTGAAGAGCCAGGCCCTGAGATTGGTGCCTGGTTGCCATAAGTGCAGGCGCGACAGCGCCCGCTCCAGACACTCCTGGACGAGGTCGTCGGCCTGCGCGGCGTCTCGCACCATGGCGCGGGCGAAACGCCGCAACCTGGGAATCTCGGCTTCGATCTGGGCGAGGACATCGGGAGAGGCGGAGCCTGCGGGCGGGGTGTCGCTGGAAGACGGGCAAGGCGGTAAGCTTGCCGGGACGGTGTCGCCGGTGGCGGAGGAAGGGGCACCCTGGGAGCCCGTCTTCACAGCCTGCACCGGGCTGAGCATGACATTTCCGAGACGGTTCGCCATCGATATCAAGCTTCCTCCGTTCGTGCGGATGACCTCAACCCGCGAGAATTGAGTCCGCTTGTCGTTGTGCTCGTGATGACACCCGCGGTGGTTTCGCTAATCTTGGCATTTTGACCGCCAAAAACTACTATTCAAAAGACTATGAAATACTCAGTTTGAGCGGGCATTGCTGGGAAGAGGCCTTAAAATATGTTGGGAAATTGCCGTATTGCTGCATTTATGATGAATTGAGATAGAAAAATCCTGTCCTCCGACAAATCGTTCGGCTTCGAAGAAATTTGAGGGTTGGAGGAGGTGGATGCCCGGTCTTGCCGGTGGGAGAAGACTCGCAAATACTCTTCCAGCGATCGGAAACCTACCCGCTCAGGAGGGGGCGGTAAAAATAGCTGATAACGGTGCAATAGGATCACGACTTACGGTGGGGACATGTCAGCGCATCGATGCAACCACCTGAAGCAATGTAACATTATCGCCTATTGATCGCTGTTCATGTTAACGGGCGACATGGAATCATGCCCCTTGATGTGGAAATTATACTTTAGTTCGTAGGAGATAACTCTATTGCTTGCTTTGGGGTAGTTGTCGAACGTGATAGGCCGGAAACAAAGACCAATCGAAAGGTCGCCCGGCTATGCGCTTAGTAAGAAATGGATTCGTCCTCCTTCTGTTTTACATGGCATCCGGCTCGCTGATCGCCGGCGAGCTGGATGCCGAGAACAGAGAGCTTACCGTCCGAGCCGATCATGGCGATGTCGTGGCGGCTTACGAGCTGGCGATTCGTTATGAAACGGCCTTTGGCGCGAGGCGGGATCTTCCCAAAGCCTTGATGCTGTATTGCCAAGCGGCTGGCGAGGGACACGCCGAAGCCGCTTTCCGTCTGGGATGGATGCACCTGTTCGGGCGGGGCGTGGATATCGACGAGCCGATGGCCGCCGCCTGGTTCCGTCTGGCTGCCGGGCGGGGGTATGCGCAGGCTATCGATATGCTGCGGCTGATCGGCCCCGCCGATGGCCCTTCCGAACCGCGGTGCCCCCTTGCCGATAACCCATCGGTGGACGCACCGCGCCATATTGTGCGCCTGGTGGATAAACTTGCCCCCCGCTATGGCCTGGACCCTGCGTTGGTGCTGTCGGTGATGGCGGTGGAATCCTCGTTCCGACCCCATGCGGTATCGCCGCGCAAGGCACGGGGCCTGATGCAGTTGTCCCCCGATACGGCTCGGCGGTTCGGGGTTGCCCGCCCGCTCGACCCGGCCGACAACATCCGCGGCGGCATGCGCTACCTGCAATACCTGCTTGCGTATTTCGAAGGCAACGTCACATTGGTACTGGCGGCCTACAACGCCGGTGAAGGGGCGGTGGACCGTTTCGGCGGCGTGCCGCCCTATCGCGAAACGCGGGCCTATGTGAAGAAGGTGCGCGCGCTCTACGCCAAAACGCGCCATCCTTTCCAGTCCGAGATGGCCGCGCGTTCATCCCCGTTGGTCACCCAGACCGAAGAAGTGGCGGAACTGGACTGAAGTGCTTCCGCCCGGTCTGGTTTCCTCCGGTCAGGGGAACAGCGAGTCGATGTCGGACTGGTCCATCGGGCTGATTGAACCCTCTTCATCCGCGGGCGGCTGTGTGCTGGGCGGGGTGGGATTGGAGGATGAGGTCGTCGCGGAGGATGCAGCGGACGCCGGCGCCAGCGACACCAGGCCGGACAGCAGCCGGTCCACTTCGCCCTGGTCGATGCCATGGGATGTTGGCCCATTGAGCAGATGGGCGTCCGGCCGGGCGTCCTGCTTGTCGGGGGCGATGTCCATCGGGTTGATCTCGTCGATTCCCCAGATGGTGGTCATGGCCTGGATGCGCTGTTCGATATAGCGCAACGCGTTGACCACCTTGGTGGTGCGTTGGCCGGTGAGGTCCTGGAACGAGCAGGCGGTGAAGATGTTGGTGGCTTCGTTGTCGAGATCGTCACAGATTTGAGTCGGCGCCCCGTGGGCTCTCAGACGGCCGTTCAGTTCCATGATCCGCTCGGCGGCGTTGATGATCTCGATCGACGCCCGTTCGGTGGACAGAACGATCTGATCCAACTCGTTGGTCGCCGACATGATCCGGTCGTTGCCTTCGTCCTTGGGTCGGAGCGACGCGATCTCGCGCCGTGCCTGGACGATGGAGGCGCTCATGTCCTGCAACTCACGCCGCAGCACCTCCACATGCCGGGCGGCGTTGGCGATCTGGTAGTGCTCGTTCCACGCCGCCTTGAGGCTGCTGACGATGGAATACACCTCGTCGAACGGCATGGCGCGGGCCCGGCGGGCATGCTCATCCAGGAAAGCCTGGCCGAGCGGAGTCCGCGCCACGAGGGCCGAGTACTTCTGATAGTCCTCGTCGGCCAGACGCACGTCCTCAGTCATGTGCTCCTCCAAGGACGGCCCGCCCGGTTCCGCTGACTACGTCCGCATCGCGCCGCATGAGCCCGCCTCTCAAGTGTTCAGGTCGCCGTAGGGTCGGACCGTCGGCGGCCAGATCGTTTCTAACAAACCGCCATAGAAATAATCAATAAGTTGCGACGCCAACAAAGAAACGAGTTTCTCCGTGGTGAAACTTTCCCGCCACGGTCTTGTTGTCGCACTGCACCGCCACCAGGAGGCGGGCGGAAGGAGGGGCCATGGGCCGCGTGCTGCGTTCGGTACACCTGCGCAAGGACGCTCAAACCCCGTTTGGCGCCATTTGGAGCTGTTTCGCCACTCCGGAGGAAGAGGCGTGCCTCTGGAGCGGTGAAATCGCTGATCGGGAAGATCGTCTCAATATTGGCGACATCATCAACGTGCGGCCTGTGGAGAGGCGTCATCACCCCTTCAGCCTGCGGGTCACCAGCCGTAAGGCCGATCGCGTCTCGATGGAGAAGGTCAGGGGATAGCCTTTCTGATGCGCTTCTCCGGACGGCATCGCCGCCCGGAGAAGCGCGACGCGATGGCTTTCCTCATGCCTGATCGAGGTCGGCGTTGGAAACCCCGCGGGTAGCCCGCATCTGGTGCCTGTATTCCATGACGGCACGCTCGGAGGGGTACTGGTACCGTGCTTCCCCCGTGTTGCTGTCGCGGAATTGCAGCACGGCGACACCGGACGACGGATCGAAGCGAAGCACCGGGTTGGGGTAGGCCGGAGCGGTGGCGGTCTGATCCTGGCCGGGCGCACCAACGGCAGAATCCGCCGGCGAATGGCCGTGGGGCTTGGGTGCCTCCGCGTGCGGATCGGTTGCGACGCGGGGCGCGGCACCATCGATTGGATGGATTTGCATGGTTGCGCTCCTTTGGAGACAGATTCGGCGCCCCAAGTTTTCAGGGCCCCGGGGATAGATTCCCAGTCTTTCAAAAATACTGTGCAAATTTTACGCCATGCCAGGAAGACGAGGAATCCCGCTGTTCCGGTCAAGGCTTTGCGAACAACGGCGGCAAAACCTGCCTATCTCTAGGCAAAAGATTCCGCCGGGCGCGGAATCTTTTGCCCGGGACCGTCAAGGCCGGTTGTGCGACGATGTTGCCGGGATGTCCGGGAACGGTAAAATCGGCGAAACCATTGACGGTGGCAGCCGGCTAGGCTTTTCTGCCATCCCAGGAGGGCGGCGGGCCGATGGCCATGCGGTCCTCGCCTTGCCCCTTCATTCGATGCCATGCCTGTGGAGCCGTCCCCTTTGCCGGATAACGTCTCAAGACTGGAACTGCGCGGCATCACCAAGGGATTTCCCGGTTGTCTCGCCAACAAAGCCGTCGATCTCGTGCTGCGGCCGGGGGAAATCCACGCGCTCTTGGGCGAGAACGGCGCCGGCAAGAGCACGCTGGTCAAGATCGTCTATGGCGTGCTGCGCGCCGACGAGGGGGAGATGCTGTGGCAAGGCCGCCCGGTCGTGGTGACCAGCCCAGCGGAGGCGCGACGACTGGGCATCGGTATGGTATTCCAGCATTTTTCCCTGTTCGAGTCCCTGACGGTTGCCGAGAACATCGCGCTGGGTCTGGAAAATGCCGGGCCGATGAAGGAGCTGTCGGCGCGTATCCGCGAGGTGTCGGCCCGCTACGGTCTGACGCTCGACCCGGCACGGCCGGTTCATGCCCTGTCGGTGGGCGAACGGCAGCGCGTGGAGATCGTGCGCTGTCTGTTGCAGAACCCGCGCCTTTTGATCATGGACGAGCCCACCTCGGTCCTGACGCCACAAGAGGCCGAAGCCCTGTTCGAAACCCTGCAACGATTGGCCGGCGAGGGCTGCACCATCCTCTACATCTCCCACAAGCTGGAGGAGATCCGGCGCCTGTGCGACCGGGCAACAGTTCTGCGGGGCGGCCGGGTGGTAGGCTCGGTCGATCCCAAGCGGGCCACCGCGCGGGAGATGGCCGAGATGATGATCGGGTCGGCCTTGCGGCGGCCCGAAGCCAACGGCGGCGCCGTCGCCGGGGAGCCTCGGCTGGTGGTGCGCCATCTGTCCACCTCCTCTGACAATCCGTTCGCCACCGATCTCAAGGACGTGTCGCTCGAGGTCTGTGCCGGCGAAATCCTGGGCATCGCCGGTGTCGCCGGCAACGGTCAGGCCGAACTGATGGCGGCCTTGTCCGGCGAGAGGCCGGTGGGTGTCGCCCAGGCCATCCGCATCGACGGCCACCTGGTGGGCCGGCAAGGCCCCCGCGAACGCCGGGAGCGAGGCATGGCGGTGGTGCCGGAGGAGCGGCTGGGCCGGGGGGCCGTGCCGGAATTGTCTCTGGTCGACAACGCGCTGCTGTCGGGCTACGGCCGTGAGGGACTGGTGCGGTCGGGCCTGATCCACTTCGCTCGGACCGAGGGGCTGACGCGGCGGATCATCGAGGCGTTCAACGTGGTGGCGCACGGCCCCGGTGCGGCGGCGCGCAGCCTGTCGGGCGGCAATCTCCAGAAGTTCATCATCGGCCGTGAAATCCTGCAAAAACCGAAGCTGCTGGTGGCGGCCCAGCCGACCTGGGGCGTGGACGCGGGCGCGGCGGCGGCCATTCATCAAGCGCTGATCGATCTGGCACGCGGTGGAGCGGCGGTGCTGGTGGTATCGCAGGACCTGGACGAGCTGTTCGCCATATCCGACCGCATCGCCGTGCTGTACCATGGCCGGCTGTCGCCCATGAGCCCCACCCACCAGACCACGGTGGAGGAGATCGGCCTGTTGATGGGCGGGCTGTTCGGTTCCGCCGACGAGGAGGAGGTGGGCCATGCGGCGTGACGCCCTCCCCCTGCGCCTGGAGGCGCGCGCCACCCCATCCGCCGCGATGGTGTGGCTGACGCCGGTGCTGGCCGTCGGTTTGACGCTTCTGTCCGGCTTCGCGCTGTTCGCGGCCCTGGGATTTGATCCCGTGCGGGTGCTCTACGGCTTCTTCGTCGAACCGGTGGCGAGCAAACGCGGGATCACCGAACTGGTGGTCAAGGCCACCCCACTCGCCACCATCGCCATCGGCCTCGCCGTAGCCGTGCGGGCCAACGTCTGGAACATCGGCGCCGAAGGCCAACTGCTCATGGGGGCGCTGACCGGCGGCGGTCTGGCGCTCGTCTTCCATGGCGAGGAGGGACCGTGGCTCCTGCCGGCCATGCTGGTGGCGGGGATGCTGGGCGGCATGGCGTGGGCGGCGATTCCGGCGTTCCTGCGCACCCGCTTCAACGCCAGCGAAATCCTGACCAGCCTGATGCTGGTCTATGTCGGGCGGCTGTTGCTGGGCTTCCTGCTCAACGGTCCCTTGCGCGATCCCGAGGGGTTCAACTTCCCCGAATCTCGCCTGTTCAACCCGGAAGCGATGTTGCCCATGATGGTGCCCGGCACCCGGATGCACCTGGGCGCGGTATTCGCGCTGCTGGTTGTCGGCGGCGGCTGGCTGTTGCTGGCGCGCACCTTCATCGGTTTCCAGATCAAGGTGGTGGGCCTGACGCCGGCCGCCGCCGCCTACGCCGGCTTCAACGAGAAGCGGGTGGTGTGGTTCACCCTGCTGCTGTCCGGCGCCTTGGCCGGGTTGGCGGGAGTGATGGAGGTGGCCGGTCCCATCGGCCAGATCACCCCCTACATCTCCCCCGGCTATGGCTTTACCGCCATCATCGTCGCCTTTCTGGGCCGGCTGCATCCCGTGGGCATCCTGCTGGCCGCCTTGCTGATGGCTTTGTCGTACCTCGGCGGCGACGCCGTGCAGATCACCCTGGGCCTGCCGCAAGCGATGACCGGCGTGTTCCAGGGCATGCTGCTGTTCTTCCTCCTGGGCTGCGACGTCCTGGTGCGCTACCGCATCCGCCGGCGTCGCGCACCGGCCCAGCCCCAACCCCAAACCGCCCCGGTGACCGTGCCGTGATCGCCGTTTTCGACTCTCTCGCCCCCATCCTCGCGGCCATGATCACCGCCGCGACACCGCTTCTCCTGGCCGCGCTGGGCGAGGTGGTGACGGAGAAGTCGGGCGTGCTCAATTTGGGTGTGGAAGGGATGATGCTGGTCGGCGCCGTCTCCGGCTTCGCCGTCACCGTCACCACCGGCAGCCACGCGATGGGAATTCTTATGGCGGCATGCGCCGGGGTGGTGATGGCGCTGATCTTCGCCTTTCTGACGCTGACGCTGCTGGCCAATCAGGTGGCGACCGGGCTGGCTCTGACGCTGTTCGGCACCGGCCTGTCGGCGCTGATCGGCCAGGGCTTCGTTGGCACCCCCATTCCGCGCCTGCCCGAGCTGAACCTGCCGGGCCTGTCCGACCTGCCGTTCATCGGTCCCATCCTGTTCAGCCACGACGCCCTGGTCTATCTGGGGTTGGCGATGGTGGGCGCGGTGAGCTGGTTCCTGTACGATACCCGCGCCGGCCTCGTGCTGCGGGCGATCGGCGAGTCGCACGAGGCGGCCCACGCCATCGGCTTTTCGGTTCTGGGCATTCGCTACCTGGCGGTGATGTTCGGCGGCGCCATGGCCGGGCTGGCCGGGGCGTACCTGTCGCTGGCCTACACGCCGATGTGGGCGGAAAACATGTCCTCGGGGCGTGGCTGGATCGCGCTGGCGCTGGTGGTGTTCGCCACCTGGAAGCCGGGCCGGTTGTTGCTGGGCGCGTGGCTGTTCGGCTTCGTCTCCATCGCCGAACTGCATGTGCAGGGCTTGGGGCTGCGGGTGCCGTCACAGTTCTTGTCGATGCTTCCTTATCTAGCTACGATTTTCGTTCTGGTGCTGATTTCGCGGGACGCCACCCGCATCCGCCTCAACGCTCCCGCTTGCCTGGGCAAGGTGTTTCACCCCGATGCCTGACAAGGGCGGCAAAGCGCATCGCTCCCCACCACGCTTACGACATGGAGTTGACCCGGTGAACAGGAGAACGTTCCACAAGACCCTGGCGGGGCTGGCCGGCGCTGCCGCGGTTCTGGCGCTGACGGCGGGCGGGACTTCGCACGCATCGGCAGCCGACAAGCTCAAAGTGGGCTTCGTCTACGTCGGCCCGATCAGCGACCATGGCTACTCCTACCAGCACGACCTCGGCCGTCAGGCGGTGGTCAAGGAGTTCGGCGACAAGGTCGAAACCACCTTCGTCGAGAACGTGCCCGAGGGTGCGGACGCCGAGAGGGTGGTCGAGCAGTTGGCGTCGTCCGGGCACAAGCTGATCTTCACCACCTCCTTCGGCTTCATGAATCCGACCCTGAAGGTGGCGCAGCGCCATCCCGAGGTGTTCTTCGAGCACGCCACCGGCTACAAGCGTTCGGCCAACCTGGCCACCTACGCCGCCCGCTTCTACGAGGGCCGCACGGTGGTGGGCCTGATCGCCGGCAAGCTGACCAAGTCCAACATCATCGGCTATGTCGCCTCCCACCCCATTCCCGAGGTGATCAGCGGCATCAACGCCTTCACCCTGGCGCTGCGCGAGGTCAACCCGAAGGCCGAGGTCCGCGTGATCTGGGTCAATTCCTGGTATGATCCGGGCAAGGAAGCCGCCGCTGCCAAAGCGCTGATCGACCAGGGCGCCGACGTCATCCTCCAACACACCGACTCGCCGGCCCCGGTCCAGGCGGCGGAGGAGCGCGGTCTGTGGTCGGTGGGGCAGTCCTCCGACATGACCCGCTTCGGGCCGAAGTCGCACCTGACCGCCATCGTCGATGACTGGTCGGGCTATTACACCGCCCGCGTCAAGGCGGTGATGGACGGCACCTGGAAGAGCCAGGACACCTGGGGCGGCTTCAAGGACAAGATGCTGTACCTCGCCCCCTACAACCCGGCGATCCCCAAGGATGTGGTGGCGCTGGCCGAAACCGCCCGCCAGAACATCATCGAAGGCAAGCGTCATCCCTTCCAAGGGCCGATCAAGGATCAGTCCGGCAAGGAAATCCTGGCCCAGGGCAAGACCCTGACCGACGAGCAGATCTTGAAGATGGACTACTACGTCGAGGGCGTGCAGGGTCAGATCCCGCGCTGATCCGGCAAGGTTCGATTGTTCAGAGCCGGCGTGCCGCGTGGAGAACGTGGCGCGCCGCTTCCATGACCACAGTCGGCCGGAAGCCGCCTTGCCCTTCCGGCGTGACGATGGCCGCCGCCACGCCCCAGGGCGGCACCGCCGCGCCATCGCCGATCATCACCACCGGCACGCCGGAAGCCGCCGCCAGATGCTCCAGCGCGTCGGCCGAGCCGATGTGCAGATCGGCGCGCCGTAGAATCCCCAAGAGTGCGTCGGTCGATGCCTTGCCCACCGTGTTGACGGCGGTACCGCCCAGTGCCTCGGCCACCGCTTGCGCCACGGCGGCGTCGGCTGCCGCGCTTCCCACCAGCACCGGGGTCAGGCCCAGGAGATCTTGAAGGCGCCGGCCGAGATCGGCCCAGCGTTCCGCATCCCCGGCGCTCCCGGTCAGGTCGAGGACGACGAAACGGTCGGCCCCGGCAGCCAGCGCACCGGCCAGGAGGTCGCGGGCGGCATTGTCGGCGCGCGGGCCGGGCCAGACTTCGGGATGGGTTGGGATCGGCCGGTT